>NZ_LKTL01000003.1:0-272593 GCF_001401775.1 Shewanella sp. P1-14-1
GAGATAGGGATTTGAACCCTAGATGGGCTACAAACCCATGCCGGTTTTCAAGACCGGTGCATTCGACCACTCTGCCATCTCTCCGAACGCCGTGAATAATATAAGTATCAGCGGTCATTGTAAACCGTAAATTTTGAAAAATTATTCAAATGGTCATCAAATCGTCTTTTTAGATAATAATTAACCAAAACAACCCCACATTTCGCAGTTAACAACGCCAATGAATAGGCTTATTTAAAATCGGTAGCGATTGTTATACGAATCATTTCAGCCATATGACGATGATATGACGACATAGTGTGCTAAAATCGCAATTAATTATTTCTAATACTTGTAGCTATGACCACAACTTTGATCCCGACGTCGCAACTTGCACCTCAATTCACTTTACCTCAGTCTTTACCGAGTACCGTTTACTTAAGCCATTTGCTATTAGGTCAAGAGCGAGCTGTCGAAGCTTTTCAGCTAATGACTAAGCTTGAGAATCAACATCTATTCTTGGCTGATTATGCGGGTATCGATCGTCAATTATTAATAAAAGCGATTGTCGAGCAAGCTGATACGCCATCTGACTCCTATTTAGTGGCCAGCAAAACGCCCACTGAGGATTTGGATTTTAGTTTTCGATGGCAAACAGCATTGCCTGCAGCATCAGTTGGTATTATTGCAAGCCAAAATAAGTCATATCATTACCTCAGTGGCTCTATTCGCCGCGCTGAACTAATCGGAAGAATGGTTAAAACAGACAAGTCTAGCCAATATAAGACAGGGATATTAGCCAGTCACCATTATGTATTCATCGACGTAGAGTCATTATGGAAGCGTGAAGGGCTTTGGGAATTTGTGATGCAAATTCTCCAAGATAATTGCTACAAAATTAACAGTGAACTTGCCCCTATTCCACTTAATTGTAAAATCATTTTAGTGGGTAATGCTAACTTATTCAGTCATTTGCGTTCTGAAGATCCGGTATTTTTAAAGTACTTCCCTTTGCTTGCTGAACTCAATTCAGAATTAGATCTAACCCAATACTCTGAAGCCCAATATTTACAGTGGTTACATAGCCTCGCAAAGCAAGTCGACGTTACATTAGAAACTTCAGCCCTAATGACGTTATTTTGGCATAGTGCAAAGCTCACTGAACACCAACAACGCTTAAGCCTATCAAGCATTTTATTATCACAATTAATGCTTCAGGCAGCGAGTTATACAACATCAAAAACGGTCAGCGGCACGTCAGTTACCAAAGCCATAAAACAAGCTAAACGTCGTCACGAAACCTCTGAGCTTTATGCCGCTCAAAACTTTGCAGATAATTTCATTAATTTGCAAACATCAGGTGAGATGATAGGCCAAATAAACGGATTAACTGTGGTCGATACCGACGATGCAAGCTACGGTGAGCCAGCCAGAATTACCACAACAGTTCATTATGGTGACGGCGAAGTTATCGATATTGAAAGAAAGTCTGAATTAGGCGGTAACATTCATACTAAAGGCATGATGATCCTTTCAGCCTCTTTGTATCGTATATTCGGCCGCGATGCGCCATTACATTTGAATGCCAATATTGTATTTGAACAATCCTATCAAGAAATTGATGGTGATAGCGCCTCACTAGCAGAATATTGCTGTCTAATGTCAGCAATTGCGGAGCAACCTATTAATCAATCGATTGCAGTCACTGGCGCACTTGATCAATTTGGTAATGTCCAAGCAATTGGTGGGGTGAATGAAAAGATTGAAGGTTTCTATCGCTTATGTTTACAACGTGGATTAACCGGCGAACAAAGCGTCATTATTCCAAAAGCAAACGTGTTACAACTGAACCTGTCTCCTGAAATTATTGAAGCGGTTGCAAATGGTAAATTCCACATTCATGCCATTGAGCATATGGATCAGGCCATCAGTTTGTTAATGGACATTGAAGCAGGCCAGAGAAATGAAGACAATGATTTTCCTGAAAAATCTCTTTATGGTTTAGTTCAGCAGCGCTTAGAAAAAATGGCGGGACAAGATGAAGAAGAGATTGAACCGTCATTTTTACAACGAATTTTAATTAAATTACGGATAATCTAGTGATCGGAGTTGTTTAGCTTACACGTGTTCGCTATCTTGTCTGCCTATTCTCGAATAAGTGGTAATTTTTAAATGGTAAAAGCTAATAGTTTCACAAAAGAAGAGCTAATCGCTTGCGGTAACGGTACCCTTTTTGCGCCTAACTCACCTCGCTTACCTGTTGATAATATGCTGATGATCGACAGAATTACCAAAATTAATGAAGATGGCGGTGAATTTGGCAAAGGCGAAATCGTCGCTGAACTCGATATAACACCTGAGTTATGGTTTTTTGATTGCCACTTCAATGGTGATCCCGTTATGCCTGGTTGCTTAGGTTTAGATGCCATGTGGCAATTAGTTGGTTTTTATCTCGGCTGGGAAGGCGCTGAAGGTAAAGGTCGTGCACTGGGTGTTGGTGAAGTTAAGTTTACTGGTCAAGTATTACCAGATGCCAAAAAAGTCACTTACAAGTTAACTTTAAAGCGTAAAATACATCGTAAGTTGGTTATGGGAATTGCTGATGCAACAATGGAAGTTGATGGCCGCGAGATTTATTCCGCTACTGATCTAAAAGTCGGTATTTTCAAAGATACATCGACTTTTTAAGCAAGTTTTTAATTGTCCGTGAATAAAAGTATCTAATCAGTTTAAAGTCACTTTAGCTGCTATTACTGCTCACTCAGAGCAAATATAATAAAGATATAGGTTGATACTACTTTAAAGCCCTCAACATCGTTTGAGGGCTTTTTTAATATGTGTTTCCTTACTATTTGTTAAACAATCCACTTAACCTGCCGTCAACACCTTCACGCCACCCGCCTAGCCATTGTGATTTAGAATCTAAAGTGCCATAAGGACAAATTTCTTTCGAGCGTCCAGCAATGCCTGCTTGGAATCCTTTAGAAAAAGCTCTATCTAGTCGATCTCTTTTTTGTCTTTTCATTAACACATCCTCGTTTTGTTAATTAAGCTTTTGGGTCGATAAATACCAAAGCTTCATCATTAGGAATAGGCGCTTTTTTAGACAAGATCAATGTCGATTTATGACAAATTTATGGGATTTTAATTAACGTATTGAGAAAAAACAGAAAAAAAAATCGAGGAAAAAACCTCGACTTTTTGTTCAAAAAATGCTCAAGCTAGTTTGCTTTTCGACGACGTAACCAAAGCAAAGGTAAACTGAACAACCAAGCCCAAGATGCAGCACCTTTACGCTCATATGGCTCGTCTTCTACTAAGTCAGACTCAGTACAGGCTTCTTGATTTCCTGCTGCTGGCTTAAGTACGACCATACGAGTTAAGAATGAAGTAACAGGATCGCCATTACCATCAATCTCAAATAATGGTGTACCGTTCTCACCCAAAATCAAATTACCATCAGTATCATATTGGTAAACTGGTTTACGAACAAAAGCAGTACCAACAATCGTACCTTCTTCATTGATACTGTTTGCTTCTACCACATAAAACTCAGAACCATAGGTAAGAATAGAGCCGTCACCATCAATCACTTCAATTGGGTGACGTGACCAGTTACCGTCTTCATCTTGTTCATAACCTTTTGACTCACAGGTCAAATTGTCATTGATATTGATAAATTCATTATCATTCATGTTGAACAAGAAGGCAGCTTTCGGACGTGGCTTATCTTTATCATAAGTCACTTCAATATTACCGACGACTTGTCCGGCATTGTTAATCGACTTAGGCTTACTGGTTAGATCTGAGATGCCGTCTTGAAAGTCATCAGGAATAATAATTTCTGCACCTGGATCATTTATATCGTAATAGAAGAACTTTTCACGTAAGTAGCCACTGATGTATTTTTGTAAGCTACCAATCACGATACCGTTATCGTTAATATCGTATGCAATAGAGCTATAAACTGTATCACTGAAAATATCTGGATCAATCCAGTTATATTGGTAGTCGCCATTGCTATCTTTTTGCCAGTAGGCAGCATCCTGGTACAAGTCATCTTCTTTACCATTACGGTATGTATGAGAGCGACCGACGACCACACCATCATTATTGATACCTAAACCTTGAGCAATGTAGTTCAGTGTTGAATCTTCATCAGGTGTTAGTCCCAATGGAAGTTCTACGATGTTATCTTCAGGTATCGTATTATCAGCTTCAATTTGCCATACATGTGCACGTGTTTGGTAAGAAATATTACGTGTACCGTTTGATGGGTATTGATCTGCCTGAACACAGATTTCTACTGGAACTGGAAACTCAGCATCTTCGTTTTGGCTTGCGTCGATACAATCATCGATACGACCTGCACTGTACTCAATGATATCAGTACTTGCATAACCTGCGACTAGGTTATTATTGTTAACGGCAGCTGCTGCTGACCAACCACCTAGCTCAACAACAAAGTCATCTTCTTCACGAACATAAGTTTCGTATGAAGGGACAAGTTCAATCTCAGTACCGTCTGCGGTCACAGCCACGCCACGCAGTTCAAAATCTCGGTAATACCAAAACTCTTGATCTTCGTCAGTGCCTTCGTAATCAATGGTTTTTTCTGGCGCTGTGTATGAACCCACTTTCACTTCTGAATCGTTCATACCATAAAAATAAGTATCAACAGAGTTAACCACTAACTCGCCTTCATCATCAACTTCTGTTGGTGGTGTTGTACCATTAATGCTGTAAAAGTTTGGATTCCATGGAGACTCAGGGTCATTTTCTTCCGCAGTGAAAGTGAAGTTATTCGCCACAATCGGTAAAAATACCGAATAGACAATCGCTTCTTCAGGCGCAATACCATCTTCAACGTCAATAACATCATCTTCGTCTTCGTCATCAACAGATAATTTCTTTTTACCTTTTGATACGCCAACTAATTCATTATTTGCATTAACAGCTAATGCATAACCACGGCTGGTTCCGTCAACATTTCCTTTGAGATCAAAATCTTCAATATTAACGATTTCGTATACGGGTGCTGCTTGAACACTTCCTATAGCGCCTAGCACACTCAAGGCAACGACTGATAATGCCTTATCAAACTTCGACTTCATTTTAATTCCTATTGTTATTATGCGCTTACTTCAATGACTCGAGTTCTTCCCAACGTTCAAAGCAAGTGTCCAATTCCTGTTCTTTTGTTGCCAACGCTTGTAACACTGTGTTGACTTTATCTTGTGGTTGGCTATAAAAATCAGCCGAAGCCACAGTATTTTGTAACTCTTCTACTTCTTGCTCAAGCTTCTCCATTTTGGCGGGTAATTGATCTAACTCCCGTTGAAGCTTGAACGATAATTTTTTCGGTGCTGCAGCAGCCACTTTCTTCTGTTTTTCTTGCTTAGTTTCTGCAGGTGCTGATGGTATGACAACAGATGTTGCTTCAGGTTCCTCAGAATAAAATTTAGCGCCTTGAGAAACTGCATCATTATAGCCGCCAACATATTCGTGCCATGCCCCATTACCGGCAAACCACCAACTACTGGTGACCGTATTATCAATAAATTCACGGTCATGACTTACAATCAGTAAGGTACCTTCAAAATCCGTTAGCAAAGACTCTAACAATTCTAGTGTCTCAACATCAAGGTCATTGGTTGGTTCATCAAGAATAATTAAGTTTGCAGGTCGTAACAGTAAGCGCGCTAACAATAACCGGTTTTTCTCACCACCAGATAAGGCTTTTACTGGCGTCCTTGCTCTGGCAGGTGAAAACAAGAAGTCTTGTAAATAGCTCAAAATATGGCGGTCTTGGCCATTAATGGTGACAGTACTTTTACCGTCGCCAACATTTTCTTCCACTGTTTTTTCAGGATCTAGCGCTTCACGATACTGGTCAAAGTAAGCAACCTCAAGTTTAGTGCCGACTTTAACTTCACCAGATTGTGGCGTTAACTGCTCAATCAATAACTTAATCAAGGTTGATTTACCACAGCCATTAGGACCAATCAGTGCAATTCTATCGCCGCGCATCACGGTTGAACTGAAGTTTTTAACTAAGTCTTTTTCAGGTAGGTTGTAATTTACATTTTTAATGTCGAAGACTAACTTACCTGAACGCTCTGAGTCACTGACATTCATCTTAGCGTTTCCTTGACGATTTAAGCGTTCACTTCGCTCAACTCGTAAGGCTTTCAACGCTCTTACTCGGCCTTCATTACGGGTACGACGAGCCTTAACGCCCTGTCTAATCCACGCTTCTTCTTCTGCTAGTTTCTTATCAAAATGAGCATTTTGTTCAGCTTCAACACGTAACCACTCTTGCTTACCTTCAAGGTACATTTTGTAGTTACCAGGCCAAGATGTGACAACCCCTCGGTCAAGGTCGACAATCCGTGTTGCCATGCGGTGAATAAATCCACGGTCATGGCTCACAAATACAATGGCGCCTTTAAAACTTAATAAAAACTGCTCAAGCCATTCAATGGTGTCAATATCAAGGTGGTTAGTTGGTTCATCAAGGAGCAATAAATCTGGCTCGCTTACTAAAGCACGAGCTAATGCGACCTTACGTTGCCAGCCACCAGATAACTCATTAAGTGGCTTATCAGGGTCAAGCCCTAGCAGTTCACAATTCTGTTTAATACGAGAATCTAAGTGCCAGCCATTGTTATGATCAAGTGACTCTTGTAAACGAGTCATTTGATTAAGCATTTTTTCCATCGCATCAGGATCGGCGGTTGCCACATCATGTGACAATTGGTGGTATCTATCTAATTGTTCACCAATCTCTTTAAGCCCAGCTGAAATATACTTATATACTGTACCCGTTTCTGCTTTAGGCGGGTCTTGCTGTAAGCGGCTGACATTGACATCAGAGGCAATATTGAATTCACCATCATCGAGTAATACGTCACCAGACAATACTTTCATTAAACTCGACTTACCTGCACCATTTCGGCCTACAATACAAACACGCTCACCCGGTAAAATGGTAAAGTCTGCGTTTTTCAATAATGGTGTGTAACCATACGCTAAAGAACCATTATTAATACGAACTAAACTCAAACGACGCTCCTAATAAAATCAGTTAGCTGTGACTCATCAAATGGCCAAAACAGCTCTTTATCACCCACAGATACCACTGGAATTGACACGCCATAGCGTGCAGCGAGATTTTCATCATCGCAGATATCAATATGTTGATAATGAATACCTAATTGCTCAACCAGGGCCTGAGCAATTTCACACAGATGACAACCATCTGTGTGATATAAAATCAAATGACTTTCTGTTGTTTTGCTTTGCAAACGATACCTCTTTGCGTCTATTTATTTAGCGTAAGGAGATTTTGCATGCGTAATTAACCACGTGTTATGGATATGCGGGTTGCGCTTATAATCCATTGGCAAGGTTTGGCTATCGATATTTTTAATATCCATTTTGTACTGGCTTAATAAATCGATGTCCATCTTAAACTTACGCTTGTTATTAGAGAAGATGATCTCACCATCTGGGCTAAGTAACTTAATTAAATCAACCAATAAAGCGGCGTGGTCACGCTGAACATCCCAACTGTCTTCCATTCTTTTAGAGTTGGAAAAAGTCGGTGGGTCGATGAAAATCAAATCAAATTGCTGGTCGCAATCTTTAATCCATTGAATGCAGTTAGCTTGTTCAAATTGGTATTGTCTAACATTGAGATTATTAAGCTCAAAATTCTCTTTTGCCCAAGCAAGATAGGTATTAGACATATCGACGGTCGTTACCGACTTAGCACCGCCAAGTGCAGCATGGACTGACGCCGATCCCGTATAAGAAAACAAATTCAATACACGCTTGCCAGCAGATTTCTCGCCGACCAATTTACGCGTTAAACGATGGTCTAAAAATAGGCCTGTGTCTAAATAGCCAGTCAGGTTTAACTTAAAGCGCGCATTATATTCTTGGGTAATAATCTCAAGCTTTTGCTCATCAAGTTTTTGGTATTGATTAGTGCCTTTTTGACGTTCACGGGTTTTAAGGGTAACTAAATCAGGGTCAATACCTAACGCAGCAGGAAGCGAAAGCAATACATCAGTAAGACGACGTTTGGTAACAGCCTCTGGAATACTGGCTGGCGCTGAATACTCCTGAATCACAACGTGATCGACATATTTATCAATAGCAACGTTATATTCAGGTAAATCGGCATCATAAATACGGTAACTATCGATACCCTCTTTTTTCGCCCATTTAGTTAGTTGCTTCATATTCTTTTTAATACGATTAGCAAATGCTGGCGAAATATCAGCAATATCGACACCTTCTGGCAATACAGGCGCTTCACGACGGGTGCTTTTAGCATGTAAAGTGTACAAGTTAAAGCCACACTCTAATGCACCATTAAACATCTTCATTTGTTTATCAGCTTTAAGCTTCAAGGCTGACAATAATTCGATGTCACTACATAGCATGGCGATTTTCCATCCGCCAAAGTCTTTTTTGAACTTATCACCAAGTTGGTAATAAAGTTGTAATAACTCAGTGATGCTACCTAATCGTTCCCCGTAAGGCGGATTAGAAATTAAAAAACCTTCAGTAACTGGTGGGGTGACATTCAGCGCATCTGAAACGGAAAATTCGATCAAATCAGCGACACCGGCATTTTCAGCATTTTTCTTAGCTAATGCCACTAAGCGAGAATCGATATCAGATGCAAAAAACTTCACTTGGCAACGGGTCTTGCCCAAAGAAGCACGTGCTTTAGCTTCCTGTAGTACGGCTTGCCAAACTGCGTCATCATGACGTTGCCAATGCTCAAACCCAAAACGTGCACGTTGCAAACCAGGGGCGATATCTGACGCCATTAATGCCGCTTCAATGACGACTGTTCCACTACCACAAAATGGGTCGAGCAAATCCGTTGGCTTGGCTTGCCAGCCACTACGGGCCAACATATTCGCTGCTAGATTTTCTTTTAGTGGTGCTTCACCTGTTGTGGCACGATACCCACGTTGATGCAATGAAGGCCCAGAAAAGTTAATCGATACTGTTAATTGATTATTTCTAAAGTGAGCGTCAATTCTAAATTCAGCATTTAACCGTTCAACGTCAGGACGGCGCTCGCCATCATCACGAAAACGGTCAACGACTGCATCTTTAATTTTTAATGCACCGAATTGCGTATTATTGATAAAGCCACCCGTACCATGGAAATCGATACTGAATGTACTCTTATTAGAAAAATGCGACGGCCAATCAATACAGTAAGCTGCGTTATAAAGTTGCTCGGCTGACTCACAAGCCCCTTTATAGATAACCACGACAATGCGACTCGCTAGTCTTGTCCACAATGTAATTCTATAGGCAAGCTCAAGTGGAGCAGAAAAATATACGCCCGCAACGCTTTCCTTAACATCAGTAGCACCAAACTCTTTAAGCTCATTGGCTAAGCTATATTCAAAACCCTTAGGGGCTGCAGCAAAAAAATTTAACATGGAATTGGCAGTCATCATCTCACAGATATAATTAAGTCGGCATTATATACCTAATCAAGAGTTCAAGTGAGAAAATGTGGTTGAATTGGATAAATACTCCTCTTTTTAAGACAATTTAATTCAAATTGCCTCACCAAATGGGTCATTCTCACTAATAAGTCGTTCCCTTAGCCCAAGTATCGCTCGGTCAATAGGCAAGCGACTCAGAATAGAGATAGCGGATTTGGCGATTAAAACGACTGAATGTGACTAAAATATCGATTTATGCTCATTAACCCAGCAAACGATCATAAAATTGTCATTATGACTTGCCAAGTACAGCTTAGGTCGTTATAGTTCGCCCCGCTTAAACGGACGCGGGATGGAGCAGTTTGGTAGCTCGTCGGGCTCATAACCCGAAGGTCGTTGGTTCAAATCCAGCTCCCGCAACCAATTTTGTAATGGTATCAATTGATTACCAATATAATGATGGCAACAAGGTATTATAGCTAAGATATATCGCACTGTTTAAGCAAGATAGTTTATATTCGGACGCGGGATGGAGCAGTTTGGTAGCTCGTCGGGCTCATAACCCGAAGGTCGTTGGTTCAAATCCAGCTCCCGCAACCAATATAACCACTATCATTATTAAGTACGGACGCGGGATGGAGCAGTTTGGTAGCTCGTCGGGCTCATAACCCGAAGGTCGTTGGTTCAAATCCAGCTCCCGCAACCACTTAATAACAAAAGATAAAAATCGGACGCGGGATGGAGCAGTTTGGTAGCTCGTCGGGCTCATAACCCGAAGGTCGTTGGTTCAAATCCAGCTCCCGCAACCAATTTTATCAATACCTATCTTATTTAGTTATTTCCCCTTGTTATACTTCTGTTTATTTCTTAGTTTGTTATTACAATTAAAGAATTTAATTTTTGATATCTACCCAGTTTATGTATCTATCTCTACGCTTTGCTATCGATTGCGCACATATTCAATGCTCGTGAAATATCTTCTATCAAGTCTTCTACGTTTTCCAATCCGACAGAGATACGCAATAGATTATCGGTAATGCCAGCAGCAGCTCTGGCTTCTGGGGTATATGGCGAATGAGTCATAGAAGCTGGGTGCTGAATTAACGACTCTGCATCTCCTAAACTGACAGCAATAGTAAATAGTGACAAACTATCGACAAATTTGATTGCCTGTTTGATGTCTCCTTTTATTTCAAATGCAATCACCCCGCCCGCACGTTTCATTTGTGAGCCAAGAAATCCATGACCTTGATGAGACTTAAGCCCTGGATAGAACACCTTTGCTATAGCTTGATGCTGATTAAGGTATTCAGCTAATATCTCTGCATTATCACAATGTCTTTGTAATCGCACATCTAAGGTTTTTATTCCACGCAAAATCAACCAAGCATCATGTGGCGAAAGTACGCCACCAAAATCTTTTAAAATCTCATACTTCAATTTGTGGATATGCGCTTCAGAACCGCACACTATTCCGGCAATAACATCACCGTGACCATTTAAATATTTTGTGGCACTGTGGATAACCATGTCGACTCCCATGTTAATAGGCTGCTGTAACAATGGCGTCATAAAGGTGTTATCGACAATCGTAATCAGGTTATTGGTTTTGGCGATATCGACGATGGCGCTCAAATCGAACACTTGTAAGTGAGGGTTCACTGGGGTTTCACAAAATAATAATTTGGTATTCGGTTGAATGGCCGCTTCTATGGCTAAAAGATCACTAAAATCGACGAAGGTTGTTTCAACCCCAAAACGGGTTAACTGACTACTTAGTAAAGCGAAAGTACAGCCGTAAATCGCGTTTGAGGCAATGAGATGATCACCTGATTCCAAATGAGTCATAAGCGATGCCGATACTGCAGCCATCCCAGACGCACAGGCAGCTGCTTGTTCAGCCCCCTCTAACAAAGCCATTTTACGCTCTAACTCATTGGTTGTCGGGTTACCTAAACGAGTATAAATGTATCCAGCTTCATCACCCGCAAAGCGGGCTCCTCCTTGCTCTGCATTATCAAAAACGAATGTCGCACTTTGATATAGTGGCGATACCAACGCCCCAAGTGCATCTTTCTCGTGCCCTGCGTGGATGGCTAATGTGGCTAAATTCCATGGTTTATGCATCTTTTTCTCCCTTCTTACCCATTCATTAGAATTGTGATTGGTGTGGGTAAGTCAAACTCAAGATACATGTGCTGATAAATTAGCCAATGCTAAAACGACTTTTTGATACCTTCAAACTTGTAAAGCCAAGATTACGAAAATCCGCAAGCCCTTTAATCAAGCCTTTTCCACACCTCCTCTTCAACGAGATCTTCACCATCGTATCTTTGTGTATGCCACTCATTTTCTTTTAACATAAATAAAAAGCGATAGGACTCTCCTGGCTTCACCCCAAATGAGCTCAACGTCGGAAACTCGGTATATTGATTATTAATTAATTCGTAATGACCACTAGCACTTGCCCAAAATGTCTTTTTCCCGCCCTCTTTTTTCATTGTCGTGAAGCTAAAGTGCGTTGCCGACACAAGTTTAATAGCAGATAAATTAAGTGTCTTATAATCAACCCATTGTTTATTCTCATTGAGGTACTTGCCATCAAACAGCGCCCAGCTACCAATCAAAGGGTTATGAAGGGATTCTTGTTTTGGCTGATTTTGGCCTATTGCTAAAGGTATACTTGTTAGCATGATACAAAACAGCCCCAAAACCTTAAGGTTTTTAGCCTTGGTTAGACGTCCTATTTGACGATATAACTCAGTGAATTTAATGTTCATCTGCCAGTATCCATCCAATTGCATGTAATTTAGGTACGATAAGTCCGTCTATAACAATGCGTTAAAGTAATACCGTTATGATAATCAAGTTACACTCGGCGTATAGCAGACATAAGTCTATGTTTGGTTTGCAAACTTAAGTCATACTAAAGAAAAATTATTCACGCACTTAAGGTTATCGTGATGCAAAAACAGACTGAGAAACAAAAAATGTTAGCTGGCCTGGCATATGAGGCGTGGGATGAAGTGCTTATAGCTGCAAGAAATCAGGCAAAATTAATGTGTCATCAGTTTAATCAACTTAGTCCATTGGATAATGATAAACGCCAAGCGATGCTAAAAACATTACTTAATATCACTGGACACTGTCATATCGAAGCAAACTTCTTCTGTGACTATGGCACTAATATCACCATCGGCGATAATTTTTATGCCAATCATAATTTGGTTATTTTAGACGTCTGTGAAGTCAAAATAGGAAGCAATGTTATGTTTGGCCCTAACGTTATGTTATCAACGGCCACACACCCGATTGATCCTATTGCACGCCGCAATACTGAATTCGGAAAGCCGATTACGATAGGAAATGATGTTTGGTTAGGTGGAAATGTTTCTGTATTGCCAGGCATTACCATTCACGATAACACTGTGATTGGTGCAGGAAGTGTCGTGACTAAAGATATCGCCGGCAATGGTGTGTATGCCGGCAACCCTTGTTGTTTTATCAAACCAATCGCTTAGCACAATGTGGTTCATTGGCTCAACTTATTGATTTTATTTAGTGACAATTAACATAAGACTAAAGCGACTGCTTTAGTCTTATCATGCCTTCATCAATACTGATTAGCGCTTGATACCCAAAATCGTTTTTTGCTGCGCTAATATCAAAGTAATGACTGGTTGATAATTGCCTTGCTACAAATCGTGTCATTATCGGTTCTTGCTGTTTCTTTAAAAGGCCATATATGCCTTCTAATACCACTCCTGCTGCATAGGCAACCCCTGCAGGTACTCGTTTTTCAACGGGGGGGATATCAACACAAGCTAAAATTTTATTAAGCATATTAGCCATTGTTATTGGTTCATCATTACTCAAGAAGTAGGCTTTACCAGCACAGTTTGCTTGATGACTTAACTCTACAGCGGCAAGAATATGTGCAAATGCAGCATTATCGACAAAGATCGTATCAACTAACTTATCTTGCTTGCCTACTAGTTTTAATTTGCCTTTTTTAGCACGCTCAATCACCCTTGGAACCAAGTGCGGATCCTCAGGCCCCCAGATTAAATGAGGTCGTAATGCTGTGGTTTTGAGTTCTTTGCTATCTGCATCAAGAATCATCTTTTCTGCTAGCGCTTTTGAATGGCCATAATAATTTAAAAATTTAGCCGCATATGGCGCTGATTCATCAATTCCTGCTTCATCTTCACCAGCAAAAGTCACACTAGGGGTACTGGTATACACAATACGGTCGATTTGATGGGCTTTACTCGCTCTAATGATATTGGCGGTGCCATTAACGTTAGGTTCAAAATAACTATCTCTAGTTCCCCAAACACCGGCTTTTGAAGCAACGTGAAACACGAGATCGCAGCCTTCCATAGCGTTAACCACCCCATCATAATCAGCAAGATCACCTTTAAACATCTCAACACCCATTGCAGTGAGTTCAGGGTAATCACCACGGGCAAATCCTACGACCTCAATTTGCGCGGCGCGCAGACGTTTACAAATACTCTTACCTAGAAAGCCGCCCGCTCCGGTAACAAATGCCTTGTTTGCCGTTTGTTTAAGTGCTGCTAATGCCGTTTGTTCTTGAGGCAGTAAATCAGTTAATTGAAGCTGAGCGCTATTTACTGAGGTCATTGAATTCGCTTCCAAATGAGTTAAGGGCTTATTTTCAATTTGAGTCACTTACGCTTCCTTCCATTGTGCTTGTGCCCAAACTGCCAGCTTTTCGCGAAATATTTTTGCATTATGGCGGACATCAACAGGAAAATCTGGATGAATAAGGAATCGACTGATCCCCACGGTATGAGAATGCTTTTCTGCGATTGCTAGCAGGTCACTATAGAGCATTTTACTATCTGAACAGGCGAGGCCTTTATCTAGTTCAATACACAACAAAGGCAAAGTTTCACCGTTTATGCTGATAGGAACAAGTGCAGAACGTTTAACCTGCGGATGGGTATTGAATACTCTTTCACAGGGAATAGAAAAATAACGTTTTTTATCTGTACCAGTTTGGTCAACACGATGCGCCTTGCGGCCACACATCCATAACTGCCCTTCTTCATCAAGATAGCCAACATCGCCCATTCTATGACGAATATGCTCACCATCTGAGATTTTAGCGATTGCAGTTGCACTTTCACGATGATAATAACTGCGGCTCACCATGGGACCTTTTACCACAATTTCACCAATGCTACCGCTATCGAGCATCAAGTCATCATCCCACTGTTTAAGCGGGTTTTCTGTGATATCAATAATCGCAATATCAACACCTTTAATCGGATGACCCACACAAATTCCTAAGCCGTTATCAGTTGCCTCTGTGGTCTCAAATAAGGCCGAACTCGGCATCATACTAATGGGTAACGACTCGGTAGCACCATAAGAGTTTAGCACTTCAACACCGCTATTCAGCATGTGACTGAAGCGCTTTATCGAAGCTATTGTTGCTGGGGCGCCAGCTGAAATTACGCGTTTAACGCTAGGTAATTTATGCTGTTTAGTCTCACCTGCTTCACCTAAACGCTCCAATAAAGCTGGGTTAACAAACATATTTGAACATTGATACTTTTCAATTGCCGCAAACAAGTATTCAGGGGTGGCGGTAATCGGTTTACTGGCATCCATAGCTGGCACAATCGATGCCATTCCAAGCGCTGGACCAAATAATGAAAATAACGGAAATGTCGCTAGGTCTCGCTCACCAGGCTTAATGCCATAATCATGTTTCAATGCTTGAATTTGAGCTTCAAACATCTCGTGACTATAAACCACCCCCTTTGGGGTGCCAGTGCTACCACTGGTAAACAATATCGCCGCCATGGCATCTTTTGCCAATGCAGCAATGGGATAAGGTGCAGAGGCCGTATTTTGGGGTAAGTCATCTATCGCCTTTGCCCCTGCCAAAAAGCATGCGACCCGACTGCCTCCCACATTGAGGCATTGCTTAACTGAGCCTTTACCCCATCCAAGAATGCGCCTTGCAATATTTGCCTTCGTAATACCGATAAAAGCATCAGGTTGCGACTCTTCAAAACATTGTTTTAGATTTTTTACGCCCATTCCAGGGTCAACCAGAATGGGAATAATTCCTGCTTTGAATAAGGCAAACGTCAGTACAAAAAAATCAATACTGGGCGTCACCATTAATACCGCTTTCATTCCAGCTGTAATACCATCGGCATTTAAGCGATAAGCCATTTCATCGGATTGCACATTTAGCTGGTTAAAATCGATTTCTTGATATGACAGTGTCGATGATGCCGTTTGCACGGCAACGGCAAGCTCTGTTGGAAAGTGAACAGCTGCATGCTGAAGGTGCTGACAAATATTGGCCGAAGGTAAAGTCATAATGTTGATGTCATCTTATTGGGGATACCTGTAACCACTGAAGTATCTCATTAATGTATTAGTTATCTCTTAAACCTATAGAGTATTCATTTTAATAAAAAAGGGCATTGTTAAAATGCCCTTAGATACTACAACGTTCAATATTTTATGGATTAAGATTGAGGTTGCTCGGCCATAAAATGTTGGATTAAGCCAATCACATCTTCACTGGCATCTTCTAAAATATAATGGCCACAATCATCAAACTCACGTACTTGGGCATGAGGCATATGTTGACGCCATTTATCAAGAAAATGCTTGTCGAATACAAAGTCCTGTAAACCCCAACAAATCAAAGTCGGTACATTCGAGAACTGCGGTAAGCTATCAGCAATACTAGAAACCAAATCATAGTTTCTGTCTTCTGGTTTTAATGGAATATCTTGCACAAACCGTAAAGTCGAAATACGATTTTTCCAGTTATTAAACGGTGCAACGTAGGCTTCTCTTACTTCTTTTGGCATTGGGTTACGTTTAACGCCTACGTATGATGCAATTGAAGAAAATGCGTTAAAGCCACGAACTAAAAAAGTACCGAGAATAGTTTCACGACACACCCAAAGTGCCCAAGGAAACGGCTTTGATTCTGGCAAATGGAAAGCCGCTGTATTTAAAAATACTAAACGCTTAATTCTGTCAGGGTAACGAGCAGCATAGCCCATACCAATCATTCCGCCCCAATCATGAACAACCAAGGTAATGTTGTCTTTTACGTCTAGATGATCAAGTAAAGCTTCCAAATCATCAATACGATTTTTAAGCGTGTAGTCATAATCTGGATCGTCAGGTTTATCAGACAAACCACAACCGATATGATCAGGCACGATACACTGATGAGTTGGGCTTAATGCACCCACCAAATTACGGTAATAATAGCTCCAGCTTGGATTACCATGAACCATAACAACAGGCTCACCTTGACCTTCGTTGACATAATGCAATTTATTGCCATTACGGTCTAAGAAATGGCTATCAAAAGGTAATAAATTCTCTAACATGATGCTTCCTAATCTTTTTTTATTAATCCTAAATACACAGCTAACGAACTACCACTTGATGCCAAGCATCATACAGTTGAGTCCGCTACCTATTCCTAGGAAGCTCACTTGATCGCCAAGTTTTAAAAAACCTTGATCATGGGCAATTGCAGCAGTGACAGGCAGCGAAACGGTGCCCATATTGCCTAAGGTTTCATAAGTAGGGAATTCTTTTTCATGCGGGATATTAAGCGCATTTAAAACTTGTTTGCGGTTTGAAGCACCGACTTGGTGACAAATCACTTTATCAACTTGTTCGACTAACCAATCACGTTGGGTTAAGAAATGCTCCCAAGTGTGTTTAGCTAAGTCGACACCTTCTTTAAGTAATGTGACAGCGTCAGTTCGCATAAACTCACGATACAGCTTCTGGCTCGTCTCCTGTAGCCCCCACTGACATAGCTCGTGATGCTCTGGTGCCGATAAATGACTTGCACCTAACAATTGATGCTGACGAGTGTTTTTAAGCGGCAGGCTTCCATCGGTTAAAATGACGGCAATGGCACCTGAACCACCTGTTAGCGTGGCAAGAGATTGGGCAAAGTTTTGCATAGTTGGGTCTGACAACATGTTATCAATCGTCACCTCAACAATGTCACGTGCAGATTCACACGATACCACCATACCCGCTTTGATTTGGCCTAACTCAATACGGTTTGCAATATCTAAGATACCTGACAGCACACCTAAGCAGGCATTGCTAATATCATAAATCGCTGTATCTTTTGATACGCCAAGCTCTGCTGCAACTCGACAAGCCGTAGCTGGCTCATGTTGGTCACGACATACGCCGGTATAAACCACTGCACCTAAGTCGCTAACACTAATGCCTGTCTCATCGACCGCTTTTCTGGCAGCACAAAGTGCCCCATCAGATAAACGATAACCTTTCGGCCACCAGCGGCGTTCTTTAATACCGGTTAATGCGGCTAATTGCCCCATCGGGATACGAAACTTTTGATAAAGCGGCGCAAGGCGAGATTCTAGGTCTAGACTTGACACCACTTGGGGTGCAAGTTCATAAGCCATACTATTAATAAAAACGCGGGAATATTTCATGAAACCGTATCAATCGCTCACTTTAAGGTCGCTATCAGCAACCGAATTTATTGGTATTTGTTATTAACCCGCCATTTGAACAAGAAAAATCCAAATATTCAATACAAAACCACTTTACGGGCCATTTAAATCTACTTCAATGAGACATGAATACAGAAAAAACAGCCAAAAAAAATCAGAATTAATACTAAACCATAAAATTTTACAATAATAAACAGTAGGTTAAGCTAGCATTCGAACAAAGAAGTCTGCTATGGCTGCTTTTTAGCCTGAATTAAACAATTTCTGGGTGTAATACTGTTTGCACAGAATTCAAACATCTCAACCTGATAACCATGTTGTTCTAAAAAGCACACTCTATCTAATAATAACCACTGCTCTATTATTAGACGAAATAGGTGCGCGACGAGATCGATTCGACGCGTTAATGCCTGTCTGTGCTCACCTTTGATAAGATAGTCATCAAAATCAATTGACCCGTTAAGTGCAACGCCTTTTTGATTGGCTGCCCATCGACAAAACTCATCAAAGCTTGCGGATAATTGACTGCGTTTTACGCTGGGAATGGGTAAATATCGACCGCTACCAGTGATGTCTCTTTGTAAAGAATCAAACCCCAAGCGCCAGCTTATTTCTTGATGACGTAATAGTTGCTGCTTTGGGTTAGCAATAACACTTTGCTGTAAAGGCAACTGCAAGTCATGACGTGAAAACGTTAACCCCGAGTCTTTAGCTACATCAGATAGTGCCTGATAGTGACTTGCTTGGATTAAATGATAACAACAAGGCGAGAATGAAATAGCGCGAGTCGACGCCTGTACAGCTAAATCAATCAGCCTTACATGCAAATCACCACAGGCATGCAACGCAACCGCATGCTGTTTATTAATTAAAGGGCTATTCGCTATTTCAAATACATCAGTGCAAGTAAACGTTTGGGGTAAATGCCATTTATCAGCAAAGGCTTGCCCTTGCTCACATAAGCTTTGCTGCCATTCTAAGCTGGTTACCTTTGTCGTTTTTTTCTTCGCTAAATACCGCCCTAAATGCCCCTTCCCCGCACACCATTCAAGAATGGGTAAATCATCCGCAGGAATAAAGTGAGCAAACGCAGTAATTTGTTGCCATTTGCGCCCTTTGATATGCGCGCTAAAATGACTAAGCTCGCTTTCAGTTAGCCCCTGCTCAGCAATCTTGTTTTGCATTTGATTGACGCTAACTTCAACCTGAGCTTTTACCTTACTGGTGAGTAGTTCAAATAAGCCATCAATGCTCAAGTTATTTGAGGCTAAATCAAGCTGTAAACTTGGTAATAAACACTTAACTAAAGCAGTTTGATCAGCGTCTATTGTATCAATTTCACTGTCATCAATTTGCCAAACTGCTTTCGCCAGCGCTGGGAATTGTGTCTCCCAAGGTAACTCGGCACACTCAAAAGCCTGCACTTGCCACAAAGGGGTAAGTAACAATAAACAATCGCTTCGAATCGATAACTGCTCACTGAAAGTTAGACGATGAGTTGCAGATGTATTTACTTTAGCAATAGACAATATTTCACCTTGTTAATTGTTAACTACCGAGTTGTTCTTATTGGTCGCCATTCGTTTACCCAACCAAACACCTAAACCGAGTGGTGCGAAAAATACTGTAATTAAAAACAAAATGAAATACACAATGACACTCTTAATGGTTTCTGTGATCTGTTGAAACACTAATTCGACGGTTTTATGGCTTAATGCGTCTAAATCTTGAACCGCCGCAACTCGCTCATCTGCAATCATTTGAACGAGAGCTTCCCGCTCGTGAGTAATGATTAACGCCAATGAAGCACGCTCTTTAGATAACTGCATTAACTTATCATCAGTCACTTGACTTAACTGCTCAATAAGCGGGCTTAGTTCCGTGCGCATATCAGCGGCAAGCTGTGTCATTAACTCAGGGGTTTGCTCCATTAATGCTTGAAATTTAACGGTAGTTTGACTGATATCTGTCAGTGCCTTTTCAACATCAGCCGCATTAACATCAGAATGTAACGCATATAGTTCGGCTTTCCAGCCCAAAATTTTCGGCATTTGTTGGGTTGTCATCGCCATACGATCTGACATGTCACTCATCACTTCAGGCATAGAGCCGAATGTGGTTATCGCTTCAAACTCAGATATATTACTAAACTCAAGCCAATCATTAAAAGCTGAGGTTCGGCTAAACGTCAAATCACTGATTGGGTTTTTAGCTACGTATTGCTCAACAAATTTCTGATGCTGTTTAAAATTACTCACATTAAATCCCTTTGCCGTTTTAGCAAATCGAGCCGATAGACGTTGACTCGCTTCAATAGCAATATGCTGATGCTCCCCAAAAACCTCGCGTCCCGCACCAGTTGTAAAATAGTGGTTCATTTGCTCAGTAAACACCCAAGTATCAATCATAGCTGCAATCGGGGATGCCTGAAAAATGGCGCGTTGTAGGCTTTGCTCTGAATAAATTTTCCACATCAGAGTATTAGATTTTATTGCCACATCATCCGTGTCATTAGCAATTAAATCTGCGCTGGATTCAACCTCTGTATAAAAGTTATAGCTATATTCACGGCTGAACATACGCATATTAATTTGCTCTTTAGGCAAGGGCTCTACGCCACTTTCAAGCTTAACCTCCAATAAAGAGCAGCCTGTTAATACGCTGACGCTCACTAACAACAATAACACTTGAACCAAACGGTTAACGGCTGAACTTTCCCATGCATTCATGGTATTCTCCACACAAATAAGCAGCAAAATAACAAACAAACACCAACAGTTACCCATAGCTTGCCTTACAAATGAAACACTTGTGACACAGCTACAGGTTTAATTTAACTATATGATATATATAAAATAAATATCATCGAGACTAGTTATTTTTACATTTTCTGTCTAGGGCTAAATGCTATTTGGCTCAGTAGAATTCAGGTTTATTAATTCAGTATAGGATGTTTATATGCACTCTCCTTGTGTCGCTAAATGCGGTCTCAATGATGACGACTTTTGTATGGGATGTTTTAGGCATATCAATGAAATTGTTGGCTGGGGCAAAGCAAGTGAAGAAAGACAACAACAAATTTGGGCGCAATTACCTGAGCGAAAAGCGGTGATGAAAGGAGGCAATAACTTTCAAACTATCAGTCGTGAAAAATGGCTGGCTGCCGAAGGGAAATTAGATTAGTTCAACATGCAGCTTGCAATAAAAAAGGTTACCCACGGGTAACCTTTTAATATTCAGATGAATGATGCTTAACGTATTAACGCAACATCACTTTTTCATCATTGATTTTAAATCTGCAAAAGGGTTGTATGTTGCCGCCTCTTGCTTCACTTCAGTCGTACTGCCATAACGAATTAACTCCTCAAATCGAGAATGCTCATTATCATGGCAATATAAGCATAATAATTCCCAATTAGAGCCATCTGATGGGTTGTTATCATGGTTATGATCAACATGGTGCACAGTTAATTCAGACAAATTTTTATGAGTGAACTCTCGAGTGCATCGACCACATACCCAAGGGTATAATTTCAATGCTTGCTCACGATAGCCTTTTTCACGACTCGCTTTATATTCTCTTGCTTCAGCGAGTACTTTATCTAATTTACTTTGCGTACCTGACATCGAGTTTCCAACTTTTGATAATTAAATATGAGTGACTAACGCTAAATCGTTGTCAAAAAATTACCCCAAGGATAATCTCAGTTATCCATTGGGGCAATGGTTTCTATCACAAACGCATTTAATACAGCTTACATTACCGCTAAAGCCAAAATGACTACTCTGTCACCAACTCAGAGTTCGACAAATGTAAATAGTGTAGATAACGTTCATATTGATTAACAATATCTGCAATGATTTGCTCTTGGGTGTACCCCATAACATCATACTGCTGACCACCATGCTCTAAAAACACTTCAACACGATAATAGTCTTGTTCGCTATCAAACAACTCAACATCCGCACCATTCATATTAAACGCACGTAACCGCAGCCCATAAGCAAATGGCAGAGTATCATTATCTTCATTACCGATAACCAGCCTGACACGTTGCTCATCTTGGGTGATTACAGCAGCGATATTTTTTTGCAAAAATATTTGCTTCACTTGGTCAAGACCAGGCTTGGCGATGTTATCTAAAAACTCTTGTGCATCTTGATGACTCGGCTGAGAGACAAGCACATCAATGCGATCTTTCCAACTCATATTCGCTTTAGCAAATTGCACACTGGTATTATGAGATTGGACACTGTTTATCTTCAAATAATCATCTTGTAAGGCTCTAAACAAGCCGACACACATTAATAGCATGACAATTAAAAACGGCATTGCACTGGCTATTGCCGCAGTTTGTAATGCTTGTAACCCACCCGCAATTAGCAGTACCGATGCAACAACCCCTTGTAAAATTGCCCAAAAAATTCGTTGCCATACTGGTGCACTATTGTCGCCACCAGATGTAAGGTTATCAATCACCAACGAACCTGAATCTGACGACGTAACGAAAAATGTCACCACTAAGAACACGGCAATAATCGATAAGATGTTCGAAAATGGTAAGTGTTCAAAGAACTTAAATAGCGCTACTGAAACGTCACTTGAAACAGCATCCGACAAATAGGTTGCACCATGATTCATTACAGCATCGATTGCGGTATTACCAAATGCCGTCATCCATAGGAAAGTAATCCCTGATGGAACAAATAACACCCCAATCAAAAACTCACGAATGGTTCGTCCACGGCTTACTCTGGCAATAAAGGTACCGACAAATGGGGACCATGATATCCACCAGCCCCAATAAAGTAGTGTCCAACCACCAATCCAATCTTCTTTTTGATCGTAGGCATATAAGTTAAATGTTTTACCCACAATGTCACTTAAATAGCCGCCAGTGTTTTGCACAAAGGCTTGCAATAACGCAATTGTCGGGCCAAGTAAAAGCACAGCAACCAAGAGTAACAAAGCTAACCCTAGGTTTAACTCGCTGAGCCTTTTAACGCCTTTATCTAAGCCTGAAAACACCGATAAAGTCGCCACGCCAGTGATGGCAATAATTAAGATCACTTGGACAGTGATATTGTTTGGCAATCCGTCAATTAAATAGCTTAAGCCTGAGTTAACTTGCAACACACCAAAGCCTAATGAAGTCGCGACACCGAACATAGTGCCTAATACTGCAAATGTATCAACTGCGTGACCGATTGGACCATATATGCGCTCTCCAATTAACGGATAAAGCGCAGAGCGAGGTAATAGTGGTAACTTATGTCGATAAGAAAAATACGCCAAACTTAACGCCACAATGGCATAAATCGCCCAAGCGTGAATACCCCAATGAAAGAAGGTAATTCTCATTGCTTCTTTCGCGGCTTCTATGGTTTCAGGGCTGGTATCAGGTGGCGCAAGAAAATGCATCACAGGCTCAGCCACACCAAAGAACATCAAGCCAATTCCCATACCAGCAGAAAACAGCATGGCAATCCAGCTTTTGTAACTATAGTCTGGGACGGCGTGATCTGGACCTAACTTGATATCACCAAAACGGCTCATCATAACGAACATGATAAAGATGATAAAAATTGCGACGCCTACGATGTAAAACCAACCAACTTTAAGTTGCAGCCAAGACTGAACCGTTTGGAAAAAAGCTGCGGATTGCTGTGGCCAAAAAGCACACAGGAGAACCATCATAGTAATAAGGGTGACAGACGAAAAAAATACAGGCGGATTTATACTAGCCTTAGGTAACATTAATACTCCTAGTTTGGAGTGAAAAGATATCTAAGCTAACCTAAGCGCTAAGTCGTTCAAAAATCTATTTGTCGAACTTAATGCTTTGATTAACTTATAAACTAACCTTCACAATAGCACAATCTAATGGATGTTTTTGTCTTACAGCACACGCCTTAAGCAAAAGTTTACCCACAGTTAACAACTGTCAGGATTAAGATACAGAAAAACACAGATCTATAACATTAAATTTGCTCTGCAAGTCAATGTAACAGCAAGCCCTGAGACTAACATTTTGAGTTGACTGTAAGATGTAAGTACTTAGTGATGAGGATGTCGTGCTTTAAGCAACAGGATTAATGACGAGTTTTCAGTAAGCTCAGGGGCAGTCCATTTATCCCTGAGCGACTTAATATGCAAACATCGACGAAAATAGCGGCTATTAACTTTATCCTTGCTCAAGGCCGCTCGCAATTAAATGCGTATTAAGACTGGTATGTAGTTTAGCTTAATGGTTATTGTCGCTATTTTTAGCCTCAAGCTCACTGTCTACTAATGTGTCTTTGGCACTGTCTTTAATAGGCTTTTTAGCGTTAGTGGCTGTGATTGATTTTGCCGAAATTCCAGCGGTTAAATTAAAGCGCATCGCATCTTCAAACGACCAATCAACTTCAATTAAATCTTCTCGTTTAACTAAACTCGTAACACCAGCCATTTGATAACTCAACTGAAATAAAACCGGTACCCAATCCCCGTCTGGTAGCGCGTCTGTTAATGGTTTAGGCGCGGTTTGGTTCATAATAAAACCAACAACATAACCACCGTTTGCCTGTTTAATCAGCATGGTCTTTTGGTTTTTTGGCTTACCATCGCTTTTCATTAACCCTGCAATATCACGAATACTGCCATATACCGACTTAAACAAAGGAAACTTCATTAATTGCTGTTCAAGCCATGAATATAACCAAGCAAACGGACTAAACGAGAATAGTAACCCCGAGATAAAAACCAATACTGCAACCAGGATAAAACCTGTGCCAACAAAAGCGTTGTCCAGTTCGACAATATCAAGCAAGAAATGACCTAAGCCATCTAAAGAGATAAATAAAGACCAGAATAACCAAAGGCTGAGTACCATAGGTAACAGATTAGTTAGGCCTCTAGAAAGGGTGTTTTTCATTACGTCCACGCAAATAGAAATCAGAACGAAAATGGTAGCACACAATGCTCATAAGCCATGACGTATATTCATCACAGCTAAATGAGCAAAGCTGGCTTTGTGAGCTAAATCACGAATAGATCTACAAAGCCATCTTTAATCTGCATCAACATACAGTTATAGCGAGCGAAAACTGCTATTTAGGCGCACTCAGTTGCAGCCATTGATTTCGGCCTAACTCGAGTACAACGCCCACTGCCAGCCCTACAGCTGTATTAATTGCCAAACATGCTAATGCCGTTGAAAAAATGACAAAAATACAAAAGGGCTTACCATCGATAAATCGCTTAGACCAAGCGAGCTGCGTTCCAGCAATAGCAAGCAAGCTTCCCAACACCGCTAGGGGAATTAACGATAAAACAGTCGCAATGCCCTGTCCCCAAAAAATGGCTATGAATAAACACGTTCCACCAAAGATTGCCGGTGCTAACCATGTTCTAGCACCAAAGTGATGCTGAACAGCAAGTCCTCCAGCGCCATGGCACATTGCTGCGCCGCCAAATGGCGCCATGAGTAAGTTTGACCAACCTGAAGTTTTTGCAAAAGCTTGTGGAGTAAACTTGTCACTGTCTTCGGGGAATTTGTCTTTAGCCATTGCCGAAATCGCAATGACAGCGTTAGTTAAGGTGAGTGCTAATTGCGGTAATACTAACAATAATGCAGCTGAACTCCACTCATTAGACTCAGGCCAACTGAATTGCCAACCTGTGGTTTGAGTAAAGTCAAAGTTCGGGCTAGATTGGCTAAATAATTGCCATAGAATGCCTAGAAAAATCACCAAAGGCATAACCAAATACTGCATTGGCATAAACCGACTTAAAAACAAAATACCAAATGCCAATAAGCCTACGCCCCATGTTTCACTCATCATGAAACCGCCCATCCACATCAACTGAATACCAATGGCGAGTTGAATACCGATACTGATGGCAGGCGACAATTGTTTTGCCATCCACTGAATAATACCGCTGTAAGCTAGTATCAGAAGGATCCCCCCCATCAACATGGCAGATGCTTGCAACATACCGGGGGTTAACCCTTCAGCAATCACTAGCGCGCTTATCACTTTCATCGGTTGGATAGGGATAGGTCTTCGATAATAAAAAGCAGTAAAAATAGCAAAACAACCAAAGCCTAAGAATATGCCTTGGGGGGAAAATTGATTAAGGGCGATAAGCCCAAGCACTAAAGGAAGAAAAGTGCCTAAATCCGCAAAAGCACCACTGAACTCACCTGAAATTTTGTTGAAACTATTAAAACGATTGGTCTTACATCTCATATATCTTGCCGTAGGGATTGGATACTGAGATATAGCAATTTGAATGCCAA
Organism: Shewanella sp. P1-14-1; assembly: GCF_001401775.1. NCBI lineage: Bacteria > Pseudomonadati > Pseudomonadota > Gammaproteobacteria > Alteromonadales > Shewanellaceae > Shewanella > Shewanella sp. P1-14-1. Next base: position 26,272 of record NZ_LKTL01000003.1, read on the forward strand.
CAAAAATAATGTGAACTAGTTCAAAATAATGCTGTAATGTTAATCGTTTAGCCAAAAACAATAGACATATTGACCCACACAAAAATTCTTTAAAAGGTCAATATGTCCAAATTAGTCATTCTTAATATGATGACATCGAGGTGAGTGAACTCAGATTTTCGCAATAAAAAAGCACCTCGAAAGGTGCTTATTAATTAATGAGTTATCTAGAACTCACTCAAAGTTAGTTTGCCTTACTTATTATAAGTTAAGATCTTTTTCCATATCTTCGTATGAAGTATGGCGAACATCTTTACCTTTAACGAAGTAAATAATGTATTCACAGATGTTTTTACAGCGGTCGCCCACTCGCTCAACAGCACGAGCAGCCCAAAGAACATCTAGTACACCAGGGATAGAGCGAGGATCTTCCATCATATAGGTCATCAATTGACGAATAATCCCTTCATACTCTTTATCTAATTTGGCATCTTCTTTGTGTAACTCAAATGCATTATCTGCATCCATACGGGCCAAAGCGTCCAAGGTTGAATGCAGTGTACGAGTAGCATGACGCCCCATGTTTTCAATGCTTACTAGCAATGGTTGTTGATTGTTCAAGCGCTTATCTAACGCAGCTTTAGCAATACGAACACAGGCATCTCCGATACGTTCAAGATCGGTTATGGTTTTAGTGATTGTGATAATCAAACGTAAATCACTGGCTGCTGGTTGGCGTTTAGCGATGATACGAGTACATTCTTCATCAATAGACACTTCCATGCCATTAACACGGTGATCACCATCAATGACTTTTTGCGCAAGCTCAGCATCTAAAGAAGCAAGTGCATCAAGAGATTCTTCTAGTTGGCGTTCAACTAGGCCGCCCATGGCTAAAACACGGTTACGAATATCTTCAAGTTCGGCGTTAAATTGACCCGAGATATGCTTATTTAAACTTTTGTTTTCCATTACTGTATCAACCTTATTCTTTACTATATTGACCTAAGCCATCAGCTCTAATGCAATAAATTTAGCCGTAACGACCGGTAATGTAATCTTCTGTTTTACGCTTTTGTGGCGTAGTGAAGATAGTATTAGTGTCAGCATATTCAATCAGTTCACCCATATACATGAATGCCGTTTGATCTGATACACGTGCAGCCTGTTGCATGTTATGCGTTACGATAACCACAGTATATTTTGATTTAAGATCCGTGATTAACTCTTCAATCGTTAACGTTGAGATTGGATCCAATGCCGATGTTGGTTCATCAAGCAGCAATACCTCTGGCTCAATGGCAATGGCACGGGCAATAACAAGACGTTGTTGCTGACCACCAGATAATCCGAAGGCGTTATCGTGCAAACGGTCTTTAACTTCATCCCAAATTGCTGCACCGCGTAATGAACGCTCGGCGGCTTCATCTAACTCACGACGGTTACTCACCCCTTGCAGGCGTAAACCGTAAACCACGTTCTCGTAAATCGATTTTGGAAACGGGTTAGGACGCTGGAACACCATACCGACATTTCGACGAAGTGCAGCAACATCAACTTTCTTGTCATAAATATTTTGACCGTGAAGTAAAATTTCACCGTCAATATGACAAGTTTCAACTAAGTCATTCATACGGTTAATACAACGTAAAAGCGTCGATTTACCACAACCACTTGGACCAATAAATGCTGTCACTTGGTTTTTCGGGATTTTCATGCTCACATCAAATAGAGCTTGTTTATCACCATAACGTAAATCTAAATTACGAATTTCTAGCGCAGTATCCTGTGCAGGTAGGTTAGCTAAATCGACAACTTCAGATTTAATAGCGCTTTGATCAATAGAAATCATTTTTCTTTTTTCCTCAGGATATCGCTAATTAGTGTTCTAGCGAACGGAATTTTTCACGTAAGTGATTACGTACACTGATAGCTGTTAAGTTAAGTGTCACAATCACAGATACTAATAAGAATGAAGTGGCATAAACTAATGGTCTTGCCGCTTCTACGTTAGGACTTTGGAAGCCAACGTCGTAAATATGGAAACCTAAATGCATAAACTTACGTTCTAAATGGATAAACGGAAAGTTCATATCAATAGGTAAAGTCGGTGCGAGTTTAACAACACCCACTAACATCAATGGTGCAACTTCACCTGCTGCGCGCGCAACAGCCAAAATAAGGCCTGTCATAATTGCAGGACTCGCCATTGGAATAACAATTCGCCATAAGGTCTCAAACTTAGTCGCACCAAGCGCTAAACTGCCTTGACGCACTGCACTTGGGATTCGGCTTAAGCCTTCTTCAGTCGATACAATGACCACTGGAAGCGTTAGAATCGCTAACGTTAATGCTGACCAAATCACACCTGGCGAACCAAAAGTGGGTGAAGGTAGCGCTTCTGGATAAAACAATTGGTCTAATGAACCACCAAGCATGTATACAAAGAAGCCTAAGCCAAAAACACCGTAAACAATTGACGGAACACCCGCTAAGTTAATTACCGCGATACGGATCATCTTAGTAATTGGACCCTTTTTAGCATATTCGTGTAGGTAAATAGCAGCGATAACCCCGAATGGCGTTACAATAACGGCCATCAGCATCACCATAAATACCGTACCAAAGATAGCTGGAAATACCCCACCCTCAGTATTTGCTTCACGTGGGTCATGACTAACAAAGCGACCTAAACCGACAAACCAATGTACTACTTTATCGAAACTGTTCATACGATTGACGTAGCTAACGTCTAATACTGAATCTAACTTGAGCGTGACTTCTTCACCGCGCATGTCTCGAATTATCACAGAATCTCTTGCCGCTTGGTCACGCAACGCGAACAAGTCTTTTTCCATGACTAAGTAATCTTGATTGAGCTTTTCTGCTTGTGCATCTAATTCAGCTTTACGCTCTGGGGTTAATTTACCGTCTAATTCATAACCACGTTCTTTTAAACGTAAACGCTCAAGTTCATAGTTAACTGAACCAATCTCAGACTTTTGAAGCTTTAACGCCTGCTCGCCGATGGTCACAGCACGGTCAATGTGCTCTTCTAACGCGACTTCGATTTGCTCGCCTGATAATGGTAAACGTTCACCATTTTCAATCACAGCAACCGGGTAGCCGTAGAAGTTACCATTTTTGGTACGCTCCAACATAGCGATATCAGTAGGCTTTTCACGACTAACGATGTCTGTAGCCAAAATCCAGCGAAAATCCAAACCAACGAATTCACGGTTACCTGTTTTCACTAGATAGCGAGTGACAAACTCACCAGGATGTTCGTTAAACTGATGACCTGCTGAAATCAATCGTTCAGTAGGCACTTCTTCACGGTCATAAATCTCTCCAATTAAGGTTGATTTAACACCATTATTATCTTCAAGTTGCCATTGATAAATATCGGCAGGCCAAAAGTAACTTAATCCACGCCATGCAATTAATAACAACAAACCTAATACTGCAATCAAGCTGATACTGACTGCACCACCGGTCATCCAAATCCATGGAGAACCCGATTTAACCCACTTACCCATTGCTCAAACCTCTCAAAGCGATTGGCGAAATATTCATTATTATTTTCATCTTCATTCCTTAAAGTGAGCTGTAACGTTCACGTAGACGTTGACGTACCACTTCTGCAATGGTGTTAAAGACAAAGGTAAATACAAACAAGACGAATGCCGCAAGGAACAATACACGATAGTGCGAACTACCAATGGCAGATTCAGGCATTTCTACCGCAATGTTAGCCGCTAATGTCCGCATACCTTCAAATACACTCCATTCAAGGATTGCGGTGTTACCTGTCGCCATCAGTACAATCATGGTTTCTCCCACTGCACGACCAAGTCCCATCATCACAGCGGAAAAGATACCTGGACTGGCTGTCAATAGCACCACGCGAGTCAGAGTCTGCCAGTTCGTTGCACCCAGCGCTAATGAGCCATTTGATAAATGACGTGGCACTGAGAAGATAGCATCTTCAGCAATTGAGAAAATCGTTGGAATAACAGCAAAGCCCATCGCAATACCGACAACAAATGCATTTCGTTGGTCAAAGGTAATCCCTAAATCATTGGTAATAAATTGGCGAGTATTACCATCAAAGAAAGCAATCTCAATCACTGGACTGATTTCGAATGAGAACCAACCCACAAACAAGATAACTGGGATTAGCATGATTTCTTGGTACGTTTCAGGTAATCGTTGCTTCCACGAGTTTGGTAACCTGCTCCAAGTAAATGCACTTAGTAAAATACTGGTTGGTAACAATGTCAGTAATACTAAAATGCCTGGAAGATGGTCTTCAATTAACGGCGCTAACCAAAGGCCCGCTAAGAAACCTAAAATAACCGTAGGAAGTGCTTCCATGATTTCAATGGTTGGCTTAACAACACTACGGACTTTAGGTGACATGAAGTAAGCAGTATAAATTGCACCAGCAATCGCTAATGGCACAGCGAAAAGCATCGCGTAAAATGCAGCTTTCATGGTACCGAATGCTAACGGCATTAAGCTTAGTTTTGCTTCAAAATCATCAGAGCCTGAAGTTGACTGCCAAACATACTGTGGCTCTGGGTAACCTTCGTACCAAACTTTTTGCCACAAAGCACTCCAAGAGACTTCTGGATGGTCATTGTCTACTGCAAATACATTCAAGCTATTATTCGCTTCAACGATTAACGCATTGGAGCGAGGGCTAAATGCCATTTCACCAGGCTTAGCAATATTAAATTTTTCAGTGAATAAATTACGCTGACTTGTGGTGTATAAAAGAGATAACTCGCCTTCAGGACTGACTACAGCAAAACTTTTGCGGTAGAACTCAGTGGCGATTGTTTGTACAGGTGAATCAATCTCAAAGTCGCGAATTTTTTGATACAAACGGCCATTTCGGCTACTGACTTGAAAATATTGATCAATCGTGCCGTCTTCATAATTAATCAGAATTGAACTGGCACCAGCAAGTAGGCTGACATTTGAAACTTTGTTTGAGCCATCTTTTACATCAAGTACTTGTAATAATGATGGTTCATCGGTGTCACGGATGTCATAAATAAAGATTTTATTAGTTGTAGGCAGTATCAATTGACGATGATCTGGTGTCATCAAGGCTGTTAACGCATCTTTAGGTGCATCCTCAACTACCGATAGATCTGAATACCACTCGATCTCTTCGGTCATCATGTTTTCTTCACCTTCAAGGCGATTTAACTTCCATGCACCTTGTTCATCTTGGTACGCAAAACCAATACGGTTATCGATATAGTCAAAGGCTAAATGGTGTAAAGCCTGACCTTCATCAACCATGATTGGTGTTTCACCTAATGGGTAGCGTAAACGTGGTGTAATTGTGCGCACGTTGTCAGGGTAAGTCACGCCAAAATCAACCCCAACGATTAACGCCTCACCCGTACTTAACCCAAGCGAAAAACGTTGCTCATTTGGTTTAGCTTTGGCACTGCTCACCACTGTCGCCCCTACAGGAAGCGGAGGCTGAAAACTCTCAATTAACTGTTTACTGGCTACTGAATAAAAATCAACTTGGCCATTTACCAGTACGCGATAAGCTATTTCATTTTGCTCATCACTTCCCACCATTAAAGTGGCAGTCTCGGTATTTTGATAACTGATTGTTGATACAGGTTCAACATCAGCACCATCAAAAATTGGCTTAATAACATACAATAAGTAAAAGAAAATCAACAACAAAGCGACAAAAACCATGGTTCCACCCACAGTTACACCCACTTCTGCTGCCTTATCCGTAAATGCTCTTCGATTCGCTTTTCTGCCTACTAGCAGACTCTTCGTCTCAGAACCAGGTTGATTGACCTGACTTTCCATTCAGAACCTCTATAATTAATCGTCAGCGAAATTTCGCTATGATTGTTTAATCCGCTGTGATACTAAATAAATAGCTGTTTTATTTACCTTAAGCGTTTGTGATTACAACTCAACAATTGTCAGTTCAAATCAGTACGTTTAAGTGATTAATTGATGACATTTTTTAGATGCCTATTTTAATTGGCTGAATTATATGACGTATATATGACAGTAGTGTTACAGGCGATTTATTTGTTAAACATTTGGGAGTTTCTTTTATGTTACGTTATCTAGTTACCTTGCAAGCCCCTGATAGAAAAGGGTTAGTTGAACAGATTGCAAATGTTATCAGTCGTCACAACGGCAACTGGCTCGACTCCGAAATGCGCCATATTGACGGCGTTTTTGCCGCAATATTACAGTTAGAAGTATCGGCATTAAAATGGGATACCTTGCTTGAGTCTTTGGAGTGTATCGAAGGGCTAAGCTGTACTTACAGTAAAACGGGCCACATAGCGGAGCCGATTAAACGATTAAGTTTTAATTTAGTAGCCTACGACCGTGAAGGCTTAGTGCTTGAAATTTCAAATAAAATAAATGCACTTGGTATTAACATCGAGCAATTTAGTAGTCAGCAAGAAACTGCAGGCCACAGTGGTATTGCATTGTTTAGAGCCACCATGGGTTTAGGGTTATCAGATCCAAGCCAGGAAGAACAACTCACAGAATCACTATATGAACTCGGTGACGATGTGGTGTTAGATAAACTCAGTAAAAGCGCCTAGCTCCTTTTGTTTGTTGCGTTAATGAATGTATTAGCGCAACAGATATCCCTTCTATTCAATCTAAAAAAACCGTTTAAATTTACTGACTACCATCTGTTAGACTATTAACAAATCATAACAAAAAATGAGTTTAGAGATGTTAGGAACGTTATCAAAAATGCGCACTCAGCTTGATGAGCAAAATGAAGTGCACTATCAATTACCAGTAGGGGATGCACTCTTAGAGTTAAACCCTTTAATCGGTAAAACACTCACCTTGACCCATACGGGTAAAATTTTATGCTCAAGTTGTGGTAAGAAAACCAAAAAAAGCTACTCTCAGGGACATTGTTACGTGTGTATGTCAAAGCTTGCTAGCTGTGACTTATGCATCATGAAGCCTGAAACGTGTCACTTTGATCAAGGTACCTGCCGTGAACCAGAATGGGCACAAAGTCATTGCTTTGTTCCTCACTTTGTCTATTTATCTAATACATCTGGGATCAAAGTTGGCATTACGCGTTACACGCAAATACCGACTCGCTGGATAGATCAAGGCGCCACACAAGGGTTACCTATCTTTAAAGTTTCAACTCGCCAACTTTCAGGCCTTGTTGAAGTCGAATTGGCAAAACTGATTAATGATAAAACCAATTGGCAAGCCATGTTAAAAGGTAATGCTGATGATGTTGATTTAGTCGATATGGCCAATCAATTAATCCCAGAAATTGAAGCAAAACTGTTAGAGATAAAAGAGCAAAATCCTGACTTTGTGATTGAGCGACTCAATGATCAAATTCAAGGTATTCGCTTCCCTATTACCGAGTTCCCTAAAAAAGTAAAATCTCATAACTTTGATAAAACACCTGAAGTAACGGGGGTTTTGCAAGGTATTAAAGGTCAGTACCTCATTTTTGACACAGGCGTTATCAATATCCGTAAGTTCTCATCATACGAAGTGAATGTTGACACTGAGTAACACTTCAATTGAACGGTAAACTGAATATAGGCTAAATAAAAAGCCGCAGAACTTAGGCTCTGTGGCTTTTTTATAATAGTTTTCTCGCTCAGGAAAATCGTTACATCGTATGATTAGGGATAGAGCTCAGCATCATACCAGTCAATTTATCAAAGCGGATCTCACGATCTTCGATAGGTTTTCCTGTCTCTGTAAACCCTTGTGCTAACACTTTCCAAATAGGTTGAATACGATTAGGACTAAACAAAGCCACCAGTACAGATCCTTTTTCAAAATCATCATCAATACCTGATGTTGATAAGCCAGCAACGAGACCTGCTCTTTTCATGATTTCTGCGTCACTCATTTCCGACTCTAGCGCCATACCAAAACCAATAAGCACATTTGGATTCTCATTATCTTTAGCAAAATGGTAGCCCTTTTGCTCCATGATTTTTGTTATCGATTGACGCATATGTCTCACTAATTCAGCATCATCAAGTTTATTTGCACTATGAACAGTAAACATCGTTGGGTGCCAAGCAAAGCTCTTTGCTTGCGAAGAAATAAAGCTAAGATCTCCTGAAGTCACCATTGTGATTCGACTAGGAGCAGGCTTGTTGACCTCTTCTTTGGTTGCACAACCTGAAATCAATACAGCGAAAAGACTTATCCATAAACACCATTTTTTGCTATTCATTCACATTTAGTCCTGTAGTCAGCAAGTTAGCCTATCTTTATTGTATCAAGCTATTGAAATTTCGTTATCAATATAACACTTAAACCCTAACCTAACCTGACTCAATTTCAATAACAAGTTATGTCATGTTACCAGCAAAAGCCACACACAAGATTAGCAAGCTACAAACAATTACAGTACAAATGTAAAAGCGCCATCCACGAAAAATGTAATTAACACTAGGTTAGCCAGTATATTCCCGTTAAGATGATCACCTATTAGCACTGCCGTATTGATATATTTTACCGATTTATGGAACTCGTTTTTACTATTGCACTATTCGCTTTTTCTGCAGGAATTACACCCGGCCCCAATAACATCATGTTAATGACGTCTGGCGTTAATTTCGGTATAAAACGCAGCATGCCACATTTACTAGGGATTATTATTGGCTTCCCGAGTATGGTGGTCGCTATTGGCTTAGGACTGAGTGCCGTCTTTCAAGCCTACCCAATGACGCATCAAGTCATTAAAGTTGCTGGTATCATCTACCTACTTTACCTTTCTTGGCGCATCGCTAATAGCTCAAGCAACTTAGAAGGTAAACAAACAGCTAAACCATTTAACTTCTTTCAAGCTGCTGCATTTCAATGGGTTAATCCTAAAGGCTGGATTATGGCTGTCGGCGCCATCGCTACCTTTACTGACATTTCACACGCTTTAATTCCGCAAGTATTAACCATTGCAGTGGTATTTTTTATGGTGGCATTACCTTGTGCCTCAATTTGGTTAAGCTTTGGTATTGGCCTTAAAAAACTGCTTAAAAACGAGCGTCAGCAAAGAATATTCAATATCTCAATGGCCCTGCTATTAGTGTTATCTATCATACAGATGGCTTTACCTGATTAGTCTTACATTGAATAAACAACACTGTTAGTAAGGCTGTTAGCTTTTACGCCGAACGTTAGTTTTAGCGACGAACATTAGTTTTAGCGTAAGCCCGCTATGACGAATTGAACATATGACAGGAAAGAACATGCAAGAGCAAAGCGAATACCATATTGAAACAGCAAACTGGGTCAATAAAGTGATCATGAAATACAATATTTGCCCATTTGCACGTCGAGAAGTTGAAAATAACAGCATCCGATACATTTGCAGCGAAAACACTAAAGTCAAACAGGTGCTAAAAGACTTTCTGTCAGAATGTGAATACCTAGATAACCATCCCGATACCGAGACCACACTATTCGTTTTACCCCGAGGTTTTGAAGGCTTTTATCACTATCTCGATCTTGTCGATTTAGCCAATGATAAATTACTCGAAAATGACTATGAAGGTGTCTATCAACTTGCCAGTTTTCACCCGGACTATTGTTTTGACGGCGAGCCACAAGATAGTCCCACAAATTATACCAACCGCTCCCCTTACCCAACGATTCATATCATTCGTGAAGCCAGTATGGAAGCCGCTTTAGCTGAATATAATGAGCCAGAGTCTATCCCTGAGAGGAATATCGCTTTTGCTGAACGTAAAGGCACTGAATTTTTTACTGCATTATTAAAACAATGCAAGGTAGGAAACGAGATTAAGTAAACATTACTCGGTATCACTCATTTGGTAATGTCGAGTGACATTGACAGTAAGCCGCCCCCAAGCTGACAGCTTCACTCGTGCTTGATGCACTTCGAATGCCATTTGATCTGTAAACACTTCATCGACATTATACTTATTGGGATTTTTGTTATCAGGAAGCACTTCAAAACTAACGCAGCCAGACTCTGCTAGCGTCAGCTTGCGGTGCAAAGGTAAGGCTTGTTTTACTGCGGATAAATCCTCATCAGCCACTAAAATATAGCCTGTTAATCTGACTCTACTCAATTCATCTTCCTTGAAGTTGGGTGATAGCTAAAACTAAACGACAACACTAACGCTTAGCTTTGTTTTTGCGCTTATTGTAATCCTACTTGTCAGCAGGATGATTTACACCATCATTTATCACTACATCGCCTAATTAATATGGGTTCACTCCAACCAGACACCCAATGTTATAGCCATATTCATTGGGATTGGAGCGTCGTTGGTGATGTGTATAGATGCCACATTTAGAGCAAAAGTAATGTTTAGCGGTATGAGTATTAAATTGATAGCAAGTTAAATGCTGCTCGCCTGCAATAATCGTTAAATTTGCTAAAGGAACAGAAGCCACAATGGCACCTTTACGGCGACAAATAGAACAATCACAACGTCTGGGATTTTCTATTCCATTAGGGAGAAACAATTCAATGTTCACTTCGCCGCAATGGCAACGAGCAATATGCCGCAGCTTAATAAGGGTTGCACCAACTTTTTGTATCATTAATCAAGCCTCCATGCTTTAAATATACTTATCCAGAGTAACGTTATAACATGCACATCACTCAATCCAGATGCCTATTTTTAAAATAGAAGATTGAAAATACAAGTTTGAAAAAACAAGATTGAAACCTAAAAAGCTTCATTTACATTGAAATAAAACCCACTGTCGCCATCACCAAAGGCCAAGTCTAATCTAAGGTTAACTCGCGGTTTCACTTCAAAACGATAACCAATGCCCGTGTTGGGTAGCACATCAGATGACGCTAATTCACTAAATTTATCAGAAATAACCCCAGCACCTACCCAATATACCATGCCATGACGACCAGATAAGTTTTGACGATATTCTACTTGAGCAAGGAGCATTTGCTTATCGCGATAACGACCTGAGGTGTAACCTCGTAGTAAATCTCCGCCGCCAGCTTTAGATAGCTGATCCCAAGGTACATCACCATGGGTAAATCGACCACGTATTTGCCATGCCAGAACGTCACTATCTGCAACTGGATAATAAGTGCTGTATAGAGCATTAACGACTTCAAAGTCTGTTTTACTACCTAAGTCTTTACGATATACACCGACATCTATCTGAGCAATTTTTCCCTGTTCAGGATTGAGTACATTATCTCGGCTATCATAATTGGCCAATAAGTTAATACCTACGCTGCGTGATGACGCTTCTAATGGCGTGATATCAACTTCAGATTCTAAGATATCAATACTACTGGCTTTGGCATAACTGAAGTCAAAACCCGCTCCAACAAACACATTTGACGACACCCGCTGAAGGAACATTGGATTTGCACTAATCACTCTGCCACTAAAGTCAGTACGATTCTCATCTTGATAGTTTTCATCATACCCAATGCCATAAAACACATCGGGAATATCTGACAATTCGACGTTGAGATATAGGCGCTGCCTATCTTCATTCAGAAAGGTTTTATTTTCAATGGACACACCTAGTGCGCCATTAATAGAGGCTAAACCATTAATGACCAACGAAGATAATTGACTTACCTCATCGTCAGGATCTACTTGATACAAGCCTACAGCAGAAATGCCAACACCTAAATCCATTTCAGGATTGTAAAATGGCCCTGGTAAAAAGCTAAAATCAATAGGTTTACTCGGGTCAAATTCGCCATCAGCCCCCAGCTTTTGTAAAAAACTCTCTACCCAGCCGAGCGCTTCATTATCGTCTTGAATTGGCAATTCATCAGCACCGTTAGCCTTATGCAGCTCTTGTTCTGTGATCTGTTTAGTCGCGCCTTTCACTGATTGAGACTGTGCTGCTGACACACTAAAACTCAGCATAAGTGAAATTGACAGAGGTAAAATCGGCGAAAGTAACGCTGAACACCTGCAAGCATGATTGCGCTTTGAGCTCACTGTAACAGCCAATGTCCGTGCCACAGAATTAATTAGCTTCATTAACGTGTCCTTGGCTTGAGCTATCAGCTTGTTTCAGTTGTTTCGCCAATGGCAACTTAGGGTACTTAGCTAAATGTTCAGCTAACATGGCTTGATCTCGAATTTGGTTATAACGAGATAACTCAAGAAACTGCTCTTGTGTAAAACCTTGCTGCCAAAGCGATGCAGGCACATGATCAAATGAGGCTGAAAATTTAGGGTCTACGAATAGCCACTGCTTTGCTACATCATCAATGGCAATCCCGTGGACAAGATTGGCAAGCTGTAACTCATGCGGCTCAACCGTTTGCTCATAAAGAGCGCTGATCGCTGGCCATGATTTACTAATAAATGCCAAGCCCTTAGGCACGATGTAAGGTGATTGTTCATCTCCTAATTCATAGTGACGTTTAAGCAGCATGAATTTATTCGGTAACGGTTCGTTTGAATCCCACCAATAACCATCAATGGCTTCAAACATGGCATCAGTTTGTTGGGCAGAAACGGGTTCTAACCAAGCGATGGTTGCAGAAATCCACGCTGTCATATGAAAATTATATTGCTGACGTGTCATGGCTAAATTATTGGTGAGCACTGCAAGAGCGATTTTCGCTCCTAACATATTCGAGTAAAGATCTTCAGGTGAATACGCCGACACATCTTCGGTCCAGGGACTAAAGCTACGATAACCATGGTATTGCGCGATTTCATGGGCTTCTGCCATAGTGTAAGCCAAACGAACCGCTATACTTGCCGCCAGTTCCCAGCGCTCAGTAGCGGTTAACTCGCTGACGTCAAACGCCGCTAACTCAATGGTTCTTGGACCGATTTCAAACGGCAGCTCAATAGTTTGCGCCTCACCTAAATAAGGCTGAATGCGGTAAAACAAAGCCACAGCGTTATCAGCAGTATCACGCACATGAGCGAGGTCAATAAAGCCACCTTTTAGGGTGTATACCAAACCGTTATTCTCACCACTTCGGCCAGCATTCGGCGCCGACTTTTGATGGCTAAAGCTTCCCGCTTCAAACGCATGAGCACCAATATCATCCAGCTCAATCGTATTGGCATGTCTAAAAAATGGCACCGGAATCGGTCCAAGTTTAACTTTCTGGCCACTACCAAATGCACAACAAGGTCTAACACTTGTCGGTAAAGGTAAAGCTGCTTGCTCTGGTAATTTGATGTCCTTGAGTAATGCGTTGTCAGGCTCATTATCAAGCGCTGCTTCCACTGCCACATCAGATGGCGTCGCACTGACTTGCCATTCACTGCTTGAGCAGCCACTAGCGATAGTGATTATTGAAAGGAGTAATAGGTTTTTGTTGAGAAACTGCATCATTTTATAAAATCTCGGATCATTTGATTGATGAGCTCCGGAAAGTCATTCGTTAGCCCGTGGGAAGCATCAGGAATAATGATAAGTGGCGCATCTAGAAAAACTGAAAACTCATGCCCTTTCTCTAATGGAAACACCTGATCGTTTTCACCCCATATCAATAAAGATGGAGGCAAGTTATCTCTGAATTCAGCAGGTTCCAATTGATTTCGATACGCAGGTAATGTGGTAATCAACGAGCGTTTTTCTTCGAGGTAATTCGCAAAGTATGTTTGATAGATTTGTTCATCGATAAAGCTTGGGTACCAAGGGTGTGCGACAAAGGTATGTTCCAAAAGATGCCTTACACCTTCTTTATCTTGAGGCACAAACACCGCTTCAGGGGTTGTTTGGCCTAATCGCTCACTCATCGCATCCATATCAGCATCACTAAAGACAATCCCCGGACTGGCAAGCATCATCGCTTTTTTTACTTCTGGCGCTTTAATCATTAAGTCAAACGTCACAAAGCCACCGAACGAAATACCAACAAGGTTTACTTGTTTAAGCCTAAGTTCACTTATGAGCTGTTGAATCGCCGAAGTTTCGCTTTCAATGGTTGCTGGAGCATGGCTATATGAATCGCCAAACCACAATAAATCAGGAACAATAATATGGTAATCGACGACAAGATTTTGCATGGTTTCATACCAACTTGTCATGCCTGTACCACCAAAACCATGGAGTAAAATGATTACAGGATCCTGTTCATTGCCGCCTTGCCAATAATGTAATTCCCCGTCCTGCTCTAGCGTTAAATAGTTTCGCTCAAAACCAGCATTACTTAGCTGTTTTTGCTGATAACTATCCACCGTAGAGACGGTCGAGCAACCGGAAATGAGCCAAATAACGATACTGGTAATCAATAATCGCATCAGTATTAAAACCGATATCCAATGGAGGCCATAAAGCTTGTACGAGTACCAAAACCACCCTCAAGCAACAAGTCAAAGCCAGCGCCAAGGTGTAATTGAGCCCCCACCAAGGTGTTCCATTTATCAGCTAGATGTTGGTTAACTTCAAATTTACCATCACCTATCAGATCTCCAATACTCGAGTCACCGATAGGAAGAATATCTTTAAGATAGCCACTGAAAGTCTGTTCAACGTTTTGGTACATACCACCGACCCATACCTGCAGATCATTACCATATACTTTGGCGCGATACCCCACTCGTGGCGACACAACTATCGTGCTGATTTCACCATCGAGAATATCCAGATCTGTATTGGTATAATTCACATCCAATAACGCAAACCAGTTATCAATACCGCCAACAATGGTGCCGCCAACACCATAGGTTGTTCCTTTAAAATTTAATTCAAAATCAAAAGGATCTAACTCAGGGAAAAAAGGTAAATCGACATCCACTTGCACATTGGCGACGCTACTGCCTTTTGTATGACCAATAACACCATACAAGTTCAAAAATGGAAGCACCCACATGTCTGCCCGAAACGTTAATGTTTCAGAGTCTTGTAGTGCTTCGCTGCCATTAATCGAAATTTTGTCATCAATAAAGTCCCCTAACCCTGTAAAGGCAACACTATCGACCACTAAAGGCTGTTCCATCGTCATATAATTGATGCTAAAGCCATAAGGTTTTGGGAGTTCGTAACCTAAATCAATCGCTTCTTGTGCCCAAATAGGGAAAGCACGTTGGTATTTGGGAGTGACTTCTATCGAATCTTCAGCAAAAACGATATGACTAATAAAAAGCGTCGAAAGAGCAATAACAAGAGTAAAAGTTCGTAGCATTAGAGCGAAAAATCCTTAACAGCTTCAATGTTAATCAACATTAAAAACATTGAGATAAATAAATAAGTGACTCATTCAATGCTTCTGTACTGGTAAAATTAATCTCAGCATTGATGATAAAATAGACAGATAAATTTGGGAGCGAGGATGATAGAGATGAAGTATTAATTTAAAATTAAAATTGAGCTAAAAGGAATATGGATGTTAAGAAATCCAATATATTGACAATGCCACTAACAGCAAGCCCGAGCAATTAACAACCACCCAGATAACCCACCACAAACTTAACATGTGTATCAAACTGTTATTTGTTCGTTTAGAAAGGATAATGACGGACAGCCATAGCTTCAGCTTGATTTGCTAATACGTGTGGGGAGTCCGTATTTCAGCGCGTGTTCAGAGTGTTTATCGACATAAGAGTGAGTTATAAATTAGCTTTTGAATGAACAGATTCAAAATTGTGGTTAAGCTTAACGAGATGACAATATTAATAAAATACTAAAAATCACAACGGATTTTCCCGTTATCATTAAGAGTCAACACTGCACGTTTATTGACTTCAAGATTAGTCACATAACCACATCGTCCATCAAGGGTTTCACCACTATTAAGCACTAGCTGATACTGATAATCACCATCAAGTTGAGCTAAGTCATAGTAGATTCGATTTTGCTCACCAATGTTTATCTCACCAAAATCGAGACGACTATGTGGCAATTGAATGACTGCAGAATCAATAACAAATTCAGAGCTATTCTTAACTGTCACACTCGGGCTGACATAAAAATATGACCAATACATTAGTGCAACAGCTGCACAAATCCCTAAAGAGACTTTAGTAAAAATGCCTAACCAACGATTACCAATGTCTAACTTTTGATCGGTTGAAAATAACATTTACGTTTTTGTTCCTTTTATAGAAAACACCAAAGGAATTGATTGGCCTTTTACAATAGAGTGAAACTGGTTCGGTTGCTGCTCAATTAAGTTTTCAAAGCAATTATAAGGGCTATAAGGATATTCATTGACGCTATCAATGCGAATACCAGCTTGTATCAAAGCGTTAATCACTTCTCCCAATGAATGTGCCCAAGTCACCATCGTTTGCGGCGTATCATCTTCTACATCAGTATAACTGCCTTCAGTGACAATATCTGGCTTGGATTGATGAAAATACGGATACCCCTCTAGCACATCCTGTACAGGATGAAATTCAGCCATATAAAAGGTGCCACCGGATGTTAAATTATCTGCTATCACTTTTGCCCACTGAGTCAAACAAGGCAGCCAACAAATAGCGCCAAACGAGGTGAAGACAATATCAAAACTATGCTGACTATAAGCTGAATAGCTATAAACATCTGAGCAAACAAAATCAGCGCTTATTTGGCATTGTTTAGCCAGCTCATTCGCTTTATCAATGGCTGTATTTGATAAATCAACACCAGTCACTTTAGCCCCTCTTCTTGCCCATGACAGCGTATCTAACCCAAAATGACACTGAAGATGTAATAACGACTTATCCGCAACATCATTGAGTTCTGCGAGCTCAATTTCAGTCAATGTGGTTTCGCCAGCAATAAAGCTTGGAACATCATAAAACGATGAGTCAAAGTGCACTTTTGCTCTTTCATTCCAAGCCTGTTTGTTTGTCGCTAAATAATCCATTTAAACTTAATCCGTTTTTAACAGCCCAATACCGTATTAAACCGATTCCTTATAGTGTAATGCACATTCTTCTATAGTACATTTTTAGTGTATATGTAAGCACTTGCCTTAATTTCAGCAACCTTAATGCCATTTATTATCAAAATCTAGAATACATTAGCTTTTTCTGAATTTGTTTACATAAAATGGTGTAAATAAAAAAAGCCGACAACAAGTGCCGGCCTTTGTTACGTCAACTTTTCTGAATTTAAACAATACTCAATGCGATTATTACCGAGTTAGAGTAAATTTCTGAACTTGTTCAGACATCACTGCTGCATCTTCAAGTAAGGTTTCATTGAGTTGACTTAACGCATTAGCGATTTCTTGCGTTTGATTATAAATCTCACTGATTTTCATCGCATTTTGATTCACTTCTTCGGCAACAGCTGCTTGTTCATGAGTTGCTGAAGCAATTTGTTGATTCATACTGTCAATAACATCAACATCCGCCACAATCTGTTTCAACTCTTTACCCGCATTTTCAACTTCAATAACGCTTTCATCAGCACTGACCATGCCACGCTGCATGGTTTTAACGGCTAACTGAGCACCTGATTTAAGCCTATCAGTCATCCGCTTGATATCGTCCGTTGATGATTGTGTTCGTTGCGCTAAGGTTCTGACCTCATCAGCCACAACAGCAAAGCCTCGTCCTTGCTCTCCCGCTCTTGCCGCTTCAATGGCCGCGTTAAGTGCCAGTAAATTAGTTTGCTCTGAAATCGCGCTAATGACATCCAAAATAGTCGCAATAGATTGCACATCTTGATCTAATGTCTCAATCGCATTTGAGGCTTCATTGATTTCGCTGGCAAGATGTTTTATCGATACAGTCGTTTGTGAAACGCCCTTATTACCAATATGTGCCTCTTTATTAGCAGACGTAGATGCATCTGATGCTTGCACCGCATTAGCCGCAATTTGAGTGACTGTTGCACTCATCTCAGTCATAGCCGAAGCCACTTGCTCAGCCTCTTGGTAGCCAAGTTCAACATCTTGCTTCATGGTCTGAGTATGACCATTAACTTGCTCAACAACACTCACCACTTGCGAAGCACTTTGTCTAACTTGAGCGATTATCGTTTCAAAGTCAGTCATCATGACATTAAAGGCGGCAGACAATTGGCCGAATTCATCTGCAGATTTGTGTTCAATCCGCGTGCTTAAATCAAAATGGTTACCTGCATGGGTGACTTTATCAAATAAGTGACTCAAGCTCTTATTCAAGTAATTAGACACTGATAAACTCAACCACGCTAGCAATACTATGGATATTGTTAATGCGAGTAATGATGTCCACATCATTTGGTTGGCTGAATCCAATCTTAGTTTAGTTAACTTAATCAAATCATCAGCTAAGAAATGTTCAAAGTCAGTTAGCACGTTAATTCTTGCTGTAGAAGTGCTAAACCAAGTTTCCGGATTTTGGGCGCTGATATTAGTGACATCTTGAGAAAAAGCGATATCACGTAATTGCTGCACCGCTGACTGTTCTCGAGATCGTGAAACTTGTTCAAATTGCGATATCCAATCTGGAGTCGCTAACGCCTTAAAGCGTTCACCATAAGTATTTTGTTCAGACACTAAAGTGACAAATCGGCTAAAAACGCCATCTTTAAACCCTTGTTGGCCGAAGGTTGTGCTAAGTACAGCACGCTCAATACCGGCACGTTCTTTTAACTGTAAAAACGCACCAAATGATGCCAACTTGAGTGATAATTCACTGTCAGTGCTTTGCATTGCCGTTTCATCAACAACCGATAACAATGCCGTATTTAAACCTGTGTAATACTTCACTTCATCAGCAACCGTAACCGTCAATGAATCAACAGAACGTCTCATTGACTGCAATTGCTGCAACTGGTTGCTAATTTGTCTCAAAGTAGCACTAATCTGAACAGGAAAATCATCAACATTTGGAATGCTATTAAAACGACTTATTTGTCTATCAGACATCCCACGCTGCTGAGGTAGCGCATCGGCAAATGATTGTCCTTGTGAACCAATATAGCCGGCACTCATGCCACGCTCTTTTTGTAACTCATGGACTAATGCACTATTAATTACAGCGAGCTCAGTTAACGAAAGTACCGTATTTAATTCTGATTTAGTTTCATATTTATTGTGAACAAACATGCCACCATAAATCAGACAAATCAGCAGAGGCGGGACAATTAGCAATAGCAGTTTATGTAGCGTTTTTAGATCGGTAATCCATTTCATTGTATCTTTACCCTTAGAGTAAGTGCTCCATGCAATTTATCGCAATAAATTACATGCTTTGATGTAACTAAGGCGACTTAATTTCTTTTCAAATTAGTATGAGAATATCGTTCGCGCAAAAAAAAACCTGTAAAACTCTATATGAGTATTACAGGTTTATCGGCTATTTAAATAAAAGCTTTAGCTTAACCTTCAACGCCTTTGCTTGCTAAGAACTCATCATAAGTTCCTTTGAAGTCATTAATGCCTTGTGGCGTCACTTCAAGAATTCGAGTAGCAAGAGATGATACAAACGCACGGTCATGAGATACAAACAACAACGTACCTTCATACATTTCTAACGCGTTGTTTAATGACTCAATTGATTCCATATCCATGTGGTTAGTTGGTTCATCAAGCAGCAAGATATTTGGCTTTTGCATAATAAGCTTACCAAAATACATGCGACCTTTTTCACCACCAGATAAGACTTTTACTGACTTTTTAATATCGTCAGAACCAAATAACATACGTCCTAAAATACCACGTACTGTTTGGTCGTCATCTTCAGGCTTACGCCATTGGCTCATCCAATCAAACAAGGTCATATCATTAGCAAAATCAGCTTCATGATCCTGTGCATAATAACCAATGTTTGAGTTTTCTGACCATTGAATCGTACCCGCATCTTGTGGTAAATCATGGACTAAGGTACGTAACAAGGTGGTTTTACCCACGCCATTTTCACCCAAAATAGCAATTCGCTCGCCAACTTCAGCCATCATGTCAAAACCAGAGAATAACGGCGTTTCGTCAAAGCCTTTAGCTAACTGCTCAACCACTAATGCGTTACGGAACAATTTCTTCTCTTGTTCGAAACGAATAAACGGATTCACACGGCTAGATGCTTTAACTTCTTCAATTTTAATCTTATCGATTTGCTTAGCACGTGATGTAGCTTGCTTTGCTTTAGATGCGTTAGCCGAGAAACGAGCTACGAAGCCTTGAAGTTCTGCAATTTGTGCTTTCTTCTTGGCATTATCTGACTGTAGACGCTCACGAGCTTGCTGCGCTGCCATCATGTATTCATCGTAGTTACCAGGGTAAACACGTAGTTCACCGTAATCGATATCTGCCATATGGGTACATACAGAGTTCAAGAAATATCTATCATGCGAAATAATCACCATGGTGCTATTACGTTGGTTTAGCATTTCTTGTAACCAGCGAATGGTATCGATGTCCAAGTTGTTGGTTGGTTCATCAAGTAATAATACATCTGGGTCTGAGAACAAGGCTTGTGCAAGTAGCACACGTAATTTGAAACCTGGTGCAATTTCACTCATTAAGCCAAAGTGTTGGTCAACACCAATACCGACGCCCATCAGTAAGTCACCAGCACGAGATTCAGCAGTGTAACCGTCCATTTCGGCAAACTGCATTTCAAGTTCAGCCACTTTGATGCCGTCTTCTTCACTCATTTCTGGTAATGAGTAGATACGATCACGCTCTTGCTTAACTTCCCATAGCTCTTTATGACCCATGATCACAGTATCAACCACTGAATAAGCTTCATAAGCAAACTGATCCTGGTTCAACTTACCCATGCGCTCGCCTGGATCAATTGACACATTACCGCTTGACGGCTCAAGGTCACCAGTTAGGATTTTCATGAAGGTGGATTTACCACAACCATTGGCTCCGATAAGACCGTAGCGGTTACCGCCACCGAATTTAACTGAGATATTTTCAAACAGAGGCTTTGAACCAAACTGCATGGTGATGTTAGCTGTAGTAATCAAAATGAGATTCCAAAATTCAAGTTATGATAAAAACAAAAAACCAGTGCCGAATTATGTAACGGCTATAACGTTCAACGAGTATAGCGGTTATTGCTCAGTTAGCACTGGTTTCTAGCCACCCTTAATTAGTTAAGCATGGCCATATTAAATAGGCGGCGTACTATAGCATTTCAGCTTATTTTTTCAACTTAACTTAGCCACAAGGCGCCATAAAACAGGCGAAATTCCATGAATTTATTAAGTCAAAAAAGATAGATGGGGAATATTAAAGGTCAGAACCACTCAGTAACTGAAGAATGAAGGGAATAACAGACTATTTCTTTGCGGTGAATTTTCGAGTAAACCAGGCAATAGTGGCGCTTTGTTGTTGTTCACTTAGTCCAAAATAAACACACACCCAAGGAGAGATCAAAAAATACCACGGCATTGTCATGCCTAATTCAGCATTATATTGCAGATAAAAGAAGCCAAAATAAATCACGGCAATACCAGCAATCCCCACTGTCAGCATGGTTAGCTTCATTGCTTTTTCTAGCCTATCCATTTCGCAATCCCTTTAATTATTCTGTGAAATACCCTGAACAAAGTGCTGTCGATAACACTCGCCAAGATGGTAACAATAATCGCAGTAATAAAAAAGCCAACCATTAACGGGTTGGCTTTAGTCTGAGTCAGTAGCAATTACATGCTTAAACCGCCATCAATTTCAAAAACGCGGCCATTTACATAATCATTTTCAACAATAAACTTAACTGTTGCAGCCACTTCTTGTGCTTGACCTAAACGCCCAACTGGCACCATTTTTTCAAGACGCTCCAAGGCTTCTGGTTTCATACCAGCGGTCATTTCTGTTGCTATTACACCTGGCGCAACTGCGGCGCTTCTGATGTTATAACGCGCAAGTTCTTTAGACCAACCAACACTCATTGCTGCGACACCAGCTTTAGATGCAGAATAATTTGACTGACCAATATTACCTGCCTTAGCAATGCTAGAGATATTAATAATTACCCCTGCTTGCTTTGAATGAATCATCGCTGCAGCCGCTTCACGCCCACACAAGAAAGTCCCTGTTAAGTTAACATTGATGACCGATTGAAATTGCTCAAAAGACATACGGTCAGTCACAAGACCTTCTTTTGCTTTGATCATCATGCCATCACGAAGAATACCTGCATTGTTAACTAATACGTTCACTTGACCAAAATCTTCAAGGATATAGTTAAAACCTGCCACGACGTCTTCTTCGTCAGTAATGTCTAAGGCATAACCTTGTACTTCTGTTGTCGCTCCTAAATCAGCACAAGCACGCTCTAATTTTTCTTGATCAACATCGATAAGTGCAAGTCTTGCGCCTTGAGAGGCAAACTCTTGCGCCATCGCTAGCCCTAATCCACCTGCTCCGCCAGTAATGACAACAACTTTATCTTTAATTTCCATTAACTGGATCCTTTCTTAATTTATTAAAATCAATCGTTATGATTTCTTATCCGCTTGAGCAAACTGCTCAAATATACTTGAAAAATCGCGGCGGCCATTACCTTGTCTCGCATGGTTTACATATAAACTACGTGCTAATGCTCCCATCGGCGTACTAGAATTTGACGCCAATGATGCTTGCTGAGACAAGCCTAAATCTTTCACCATCAAATCAACCATAAATCCGCCTTGGTAATCATTTGATGATGGCACATTGTCCATGACATCTGGACAAGGATTATATTTCTCTAAAGTCCAGTTACCACCGCTACTGACTTTCATGATATCAGATAACACTTTAGGGTCTAAACCATTATCAATACCCAATTGCAAAGATTCACTCGTACCGACCATCAATACCGACAACAGCATGTTATTACAAATTTTAGCTATTTGACCTGCACCCGTTGCTCCTGCGTGGAATATGTTTGCCCCCATCACAGTTAATACCGTTTGTGCTTTTTGATACGCGTTATCTGAGCCACCACAAATAAAGGTTAATGTGCCCGCTGCGGCGCCAGCTGTGCCACCAGATACAGGCGCATCCATAAACTCAATGCCTTTTGCTTTCGCGTGTGCACCCACTGTTTGCGCAGTGCCTGCATCAATGGTCGAACAATCAATTAACACTGCATCTTCTGCTACAACATCCAACAATCCTTTATTGTCTGCATCGCCAATATACAAACTATGGACATGCTTTCCAGCGGGCAACATAGTTATCACAAAATCTGCCGAAGCCGCAGCGCCACAGGCAGTTTTGGCACTAAGCGCACCTTGAGATGTGAGTGCATCTACCGCTGCAGGAACCAAATCAAAAACAGTCACGGTCATGCCTGCTTTAATTAAGTTTACAGCCATAGGGCCACCCATATTACCGAGTCCAATAAATGCTACAGTTGCCATAATAATGTCCTTTTACATGTCTTTTAATGGGTGATTGTCATTATTCCAAGGTGACGTTAATAGCTGCGTCACCGCCTCTGGTGTCACATCACTTGCGTGAGGAAAACGCCATTGTGGATTTCGATCTTTATCGATTAACAGTGCTCGTACCCCTTCACAAAAGTCACCGTAAGAACAGCAATTAACACTGATGCCTAATTCCCATTTAAAGCACTCAGCTAAGGTTTTATCTTTACCGATACTGGCTTGAGCAAAAATTAAAAACCAACTTAACGGGCTACCTGCTAATGCCGTTTTTTGTGCGCGCTTTAGCCAATCAAGTTCAGTATCTAAACTTGAAATTTGATGATGCACTTCTTCGATTTCACCGCTCATGAGTTGATCAATTTCAACTTGATATTGTGCTAGCAGACTATCGCCCATACTCGCCGTCGCGTTTTCCTGCATTGAATTAAGTAAATCACTTAGTTGTAAGTGATTTAAAGCAACATCATCACTCCAACTTACTTCAGCTATAGCATCAAACAAGGGTTCTTTATCATCACTACTTAAAAAGTGATTGCCTAATCCGACGTAATGGGCATCAGCAGCGGTCATGTTGTAAGCCGTTAATCCCAAGAATAATCCTGTTTTACCAGGCATTCTATTAAGGAAGTAACTACCGCCAACATCTGGATATAAACCAATGGTAATTTCGGGCATTGCAATACGGCTTCGCTCAGTTAACACTCGGTGGCTGCCGCCAGCCATAAGCCCTAAGCCGCCGCCCATCACAATTCCATCACCCCACACTAATACAGGCTTTCCGTACTGATGTAATAGGTAGTCAAGTTGGTATTCTTCGCTAAAAAAGTCACACGCTTCTTGAGTCATTGATTGAGGGTTAGCCATAGAAGCATGATAGATAGCTCTGACATCACCACCAGCACAAAAAGCTTTCTCACCAGCGCCATCGAGTACAACAAAAGCAATATCATTGTCTTGCTGCCAAGCTAATAACTGCTTAGTCATTGCTTGAACCATACCAAGATTCAGTGAATTTAACGCTTTTTCAATATTAAGCGTAACCACACCAATCGACTTGCCTGATAGTGTTCCTAATGTTTGAAAAATCACATCTTGATTCATTAGTTATTCTTCCAATTTGCAGTGCGTTTATCCAAAAAGGCATTGACGCCTTCAGCCTGATCTTCGGTATCAAATAATCCTACAAACAACTCACGCTCTAGGGGTAAAGCTTGGGTGCGAGGCATGGTTCTTCCAGCTTGAATTAATGTTTTACATACTTTCACGCTGCTCGGTGATTGACGAGCCACTTTTGCCGCAAGCGATATCGCAGCAGCTAATGATTGACCTTGTTCAACCACTTCTTCTACTAAACCAATCGTTTGGGCTTTAACTGCATCGATTCTCTCGCCGCATAGAATCATTCTTTTTGCCCAACCTTCCCCGACCAAAGCCGTTAAGTTTTGTGTGCCGCCCGCACAAGGTAACAAGCCGACTGTGGCTTCAGGTAAGGCCATTTGTGCTTGCGACTCGGCAATGCGTAAATCGCACGCTAATGCCACTTCTAGCCCGCCACCCATGGCATAGCCATTGATAGCCGCAATAGACACGCCACGAAAGGCGCTTAATGTTTCAAATGCTTCTCCAAAACACTTGGCCATTGTCGCTGCATTGCCTTTATCGCCGTCGGCAAATAATTTTAAATCAGCACCTGCTGAGAAAAACTTCTCTCCTTGACCTGTAATCACCAGCGCATAAATATTATTGTCTTGATTTAGGCGTAATACGATATCTTTAAGCAACATCAAACTGGCTGATGTCCAGGTGTTTGCTGGCGGGTTATTTAAGGTCAAAATGGCGGTATGACCATCAATGGTTTCTACGATAGCGGGCCCTGTTTGGGCAGTTGTCGTCGTCATGATTTAATCCTTTAACAATAGTGCATGCGCATTAATGCTCCGTTATCGAAACGGAGCAAGCTGGCAACTTATAAAATGGCGTGTGAATTCTCATCTAATAGACGGCGAGCAATGATCAAACGCATGATTTCATTGGTGCCTTCCAATATTTGATGAACACGAACATCCCTAAAGTGTCGCTCCAATGGGTACTCACGGATATATCCGTAACCACCGTGGATTTGCAACGCACTATCACACACTTGAAAACCAATATCGGTGGCAAAACGTTTGGCCATAGCGCAATAAGCCGTTGCTTCAGGATCATTGTTATCAAGTTTAAATGCGGCTAAACGTACCATTTGTCTTGCAGCAACAAGCTCAGTCGCCATATCCGCTAGTTTAAATTGTAACCCTTGAAAAGCGGCAATGGGTTTACCAAATTGCTTACGCTCATTCATGTATTCTGTCGCGCGTTCTAATGCCGCTTGCGCTGTTCCAACTGAACAAGTCGCAATATTAATGCGACCACCATCAAGGCCCTTCATGGCAAAGGTAAACCCTTGTCCTTCATCGCCTAACAAGTTGGCTTGTGGCACACGTACATTTTCAAAACTGATTAATCGAGTTGGCTGTGCGTTCCAGCCCATTTTTTCTTCTGCTTTTCCGTATGTGATGCCTGGTGCATCAGCTGGAATCGCAATCGCTGAGATGCCTTTAGCACCAGCATCACCGGTACGGCACATAACAACTAATAACTCAGTCTCACCGGCGCCAGAAATAAACATTTTCGAACCATTAATGATGTAATCATCGCCATCTTTAATCGCTTTGGTTTGCAAAGAAGCGGCATCACTACCTGCACCCGGTTCCGTTAGGCAATAAGATGCTAATAATTGTCCTGTCGTCAAACCTTCAGACCATTGCTGACGTAAGGTTTCGGTTCCCCAAGTTGTTACCATCCATGTGGCCATATTATGAATGGTCAACATGGCGGTTGTTGCAGTGCAACCTTGGGATAATTCTTCGAAGATAATTGAAGCATCAAGGCGAGATAACCCCATGCCACCTTCTGACTCTGGCGAGTACAATGAGCAAAAACCTAACTCACCCGCTTTTTTAATGACATCTTTTGGAAAATAGTGCTCTTCATCCCATTTTGCTGCAAATGGTGTGAGTTCTTCAGCAGCAAATTGACGAGCGAGATCGGCGAACTGGCGTTGGTCTTCGTTGAAATCAAAATTCATGTTTGAATCCTTTTTTACTATGACTCTATGGTCATTTGAATTGCCACTATCAGTGGTCACTAAACCTAAAGTTCTGCAATAGATTTGTGTGAGCTATATTGCTCTGTTTGCAGATACTTAGGCGTAGTATGTTGTTTAGTTATTCAGCTTCCTGCTGAATGGCATGTCTCGGCAGGCCAAACATTGCGGCCTTATTACAACGTCGATAAAAGGCCTTCTCCCATCAGAAGGCCTTTATCAATTACTTAAGATTAATACTCATATTTGGGCCACTGACGACTTCATCATCAAACCAGCGAGAGGTAATGGTTTTGGTTTCAGTGTAAAAACGAACCGCTTGCTTACCATAGGCGTGTTGGTCGCCATAGAAACTGCCTTTCCATCCCGTAAATGAGAAAAACGGTAATGGCACAGGAATAGGGACATTAATTCCCACTTGGCCAACATCAATATGATGTTGATATTTACGTGCTGCACCGCCTGATGCTGTAAAGATAGAAGTGCCGTTGCCATAAGGGCTGTTATTAACAACGTCAATCGCTTCATCAAGGCTTTCAGCTTCCATACAACAGAGTACAGGACCAAAGATTTCTTCTTTGTAGATGCTCATGTCTGTGGTGACATTGCTGAACATGGTTGGGCCAATCCAGTTACCAGACTCATATCCTTCAACAGTAAAGTCACTGCCATCGAGTAAACACTCAGCGCCTTCTTCTTTACCTTGAGCAATCAGTTTTAGCACACGCGCTTTAGCAGCCGGGCTAATGACTGGACCATAAGCCGCATTTTCATCATTCCATAATCCTGGGCGTACTTTTGCTAGTGCTTCTTTAAGCTCAGGGATCCACTCTTTGGCAGCGCCGACAAATACAGCAACAGAAATCGCCATACAACGTTGACCCGCCGCACCAACAGAGGCGCCTACCATGTTATTAATCACTTGTTGCTTGTTCGCATCAGGCATAATCACACAATGGTTTTTCGCACCAGCAAAGGCTTGAACACGTTTTAAGTTATCGGTACCCGTTTTATAGATGTATTGTCCTACACCGACAGAACCGACAAATGAAATCGCTTTAATTTCTTTATCATTGAGCAACACATCAACTGCCGTTTTATCGCCATGGATCAGCTGCAGTACCCCTTTTGGCGCCCCCGCTTCAACAAATAGCTCAACCAAGCGTTGTGGCGTCATTGGATCTTGCTCTGAAGGTTTTAAGATAAAGGTATTACCACACGCAATGGCTAGCGGGAACATCCATAATGGGATCATCGCTGGGAAGTTAAATGGGGTAATACCCGCACAAACACCTAATGGTTGCGTGTAACTATAGGTATCGATATTTCTTGCCACATTTTCAACCGTTTCGCCCATTAACATTGAGGCGATGTTACATGCGTGCTCAGCGACTTCGATGCCACGCCAAACATCACCTTTAGCATCTTCAAAGGTTTTACCTGTTTCTTGGGCTAGTATGGTTGCGAGCTCGTCATGATGCTCTTTTAGCAAATGTTGATAACGCAACATCACTCTGGCACGTTCAGAGACCGGCACTTCTTTCCATGTTTTAAATGCTTCTTTAGCACTATGAATCGCTTGATTAACTTCCTCTACCGTGGCGGCATTAATATTGGCAATCGGTAAGTTATTTGCAGGATTGGTCACCGAAATCTGTTGGGTTCCCATGCCTTCGGTAAATTCACCGTTGATATAATGTTTCACTTGAACTGTCATCTTGCTTCCTAAATCCCTGTAGAGCCCCAAAGCTCTGTGAAAGTGAAGTACTGCCGGCTTGTTATTTTTGACTAATTACTGTTACTTATTAGTGTTACGAATAATTGTCTAGCTCGTGCAGCACTTGAGTCTTGTTGAATGATTTTCTAATCGATTGTGACACTTAAACGGTTATAGCGAGATAGTTATACTTCAATTGCCATTGCCGTTGCTTCGCCGCCACCAATACATAATGACGCCACACCTTTAGATAAGCCCTTGGCTTTTAGCGAATGAATTAACGTCACAAGTACACGTGCACCAGAGCACCCAATAGGATGGCCTAATGCGCAAGCGCCGCCATTGATATTGACTTTAGATTCGTCAAGTTGTAATTCGCTAATAGCTAACATAGTCACCATGGCGAATGCTTCGTTAATTTCGAATAAATCCACATCAGCTTTAGACCAATTAACTTTATCGAATAGCTTGTTCATTGCACCGACGGGTGCAGTGGTAAACATTGAAGGCTCTTGAGAATGAGTGGTATGGCCTTTAATTGTCGCCATAATAGTGAGGCCTAATGACTCCGCTTTTTCTCGGCTCATTAACATTAAGGCCGCAGCACCATCTGAAATAGAGCTTGAGTTAGCGGCTGTAATTGTGCCGTCTTTAGCAAATGCTGGACGTAGTGAAGGAATTTTTTCAGGACGCGCATTGCCAGGCTGCTCATCCGTATCCACTGTGACATCACCTCGACGACTTGAAATCGTCACTGGCACGATTTCATCTTTAAACGCTCCAGACTGAATCGCTGTGTTAGCCTTTTCTAAAGAGTTCAGTGCGAATTGGTCCATGTTTTCACGAGTTAAGCCAAAATCATCAGCAGTTTTTTGGGCAAAAGTCCCCATTGCACCACCTGTGTACGCATCTTCAAGGCCATCGAGGAACATGTGGTCCAAAACTTTGCCATGACCCATACGCATTCCACTACGCGCCTTATCTAATAAATAAGGCGCTTGGGTCATACTTTCCATACCACCAGCAACAACAACTTCAGCACTACCCGCTTTGATTAAGTCGTGCGCCATCATCACGGTCTTCATACCTGAACCGCAGACTTTATTGATGGTCGTTGCACCAACACTTAAAGGTAATTCAGCTCCTAATGTCGCTTGACGAGCTGGCGCCTGTCCTAAACCTGCAGGCAATACACAACCCATTAAGACTTCATCAATTAAATGAGTATCAATCTGAGTGTGACTGACTAACCCTTTAATCGCATTGGCGGCTAATGTTGGAGATGTCACTGCTGATAATGCGCCTTGAAAGCCACCCATTGGGGTGCGCTTAGCAGCAACGATAACGATATCTTGTGGTGATGAATGTGTGGTGCTCATAACTTCTCCGCTGTAAACCGGCAAATATTCTGGCCGAGATTAATACACAGTAAAATGTGATCTAGTTCAATTATCACACTGTGACGTTTACGCTAACGTAAAGCAAGAAAAAATCGTCAAATTCATATTAAGATTTCAACACGGCTGTCATTGAAAATTTACAAAAACGATATACCATTAATAATTAAGGGGATTTATAACTAGGACTGCCAAGTTTATTGTTGTCAAAAAGTGAGTTTACTTACACGGGGAATTAATCGCTGCAGATTTTGATGGGAAAGAAATAGATGGGAAAGAAATAACAGTGGTTACTTGCGGAGGTTTTAAAGGGCATCAAGGTTAATTGAGTTGCTAATGCCCGTATAGTGGAAAGCCATCAAATCAACACGCATTGGATCAATAGGAAAATATCACATCGAAAAGGTTTGATTACGGCCATTTTGTTTCGCTTTATACATACCAGCATCCGCTCGTTTTATCATCTTAGATAGTGAATCTAGGCTTTCTTCAGTTCCAAGATCTTGCTCTGCTAATTCATCTTGCTCGCTATGCTCTATGACAACACCATCAACTTCGCTTAGCTGACTTACAGTAACCCCTAAGCTAATGGTAAATTTCACTTCGACATGATCAAAAGTAAATGTTTGCTGCTCGATACTATTACGAAGTCGCTCAGCCACTTCAACTGCTTGGTCTATATTGGTATTAGGCAATATTAATAAAAACTCTTCTCCACCAATTCGGCCTAATACATCCGTTTTTTTGACCCAATTTCTTGCTTTTCATGCCGCAGCTTTAATTGTTAAGTCCCCGATATGATGACCGTATGTGTCATTAATCATTTTAAATTTATCAATATCAAAAATGATCACCGCTAATGGCTCAGCTCGTTTTTGGGCAAGACTAAATAACCTATTCCCCTGCTCCATGGTGTAACGTCGATTTGATATCCCTGTAAGATAATCTGTTTGCGAACGGCGTTTAAAAAAGCGGCGAGACTGAATTAAAAAAGCCGTTGCAACAAGTAAAACCACAATAATCAAACTGGTAACGATTAAGGTTAATTGAGATATTTGCTGCTTATCTGTTTCTGACTTTAACTTCAGTAAATTAATCGCAAGCTGATTTTCTAGGATTTGGATTTCATATTCAGCGACTTTTGAATTGTGCTCTAGCGACGAGTAGATAACGTCTTTGTCCATGATGGAAGCATAGGTCAAACGTTCATGATTTAAGCTCGACATCAACAAGTTAAAGCTGGCTAAGTACTCTTGTTCGGAAAACTGTTTAAGCGCCATTATTGACGTTTTGAGAAAGGAAGAGCTCGCCGAAAATGTGTCAGAATTTATAAATTCATCAGCAGCTTCATAAGCCATTTCTGGCTGCTCTTGCTGCATGTGAGCTAAAGCGAGATAGGCATACATTAAGCCAATAAAATATTGTTCATTAGTGGTTGAGCTTAACTGTTTAGCGTTTTGCAATCGCTCAATTGCCAACTCATGATCATTATTATAATAACTTAGCCGACCCGCATTAAAATAAGCGAAAAATAAGAAGTCGTTAAATTCAGGATGCCGCTTGGCTAAATCAAACAGGCCGACAACATGAATTTCAGCCGCTTCCCAGTCTGACATTTTTATCGCCTCACCAACCAAGTTGTGCAGCATATTGAACATGTCTTGAATATCGTCAACTTCACTCCATAACCGATAGGCTTCATTGAAGTATTCATAAGCGTATTTATGTAATCCATTAGAGCGGTAAATCGCGCCAGTTGAGTTATAAATCATCGCTTGCTTGTTCGGAGGGAAATGGTGCTTCTTGGCAATCAACAAAGCTTCTTCAAGGCGCTGTAATCCTTGCTCAAACACTTGTGTATCAGTGTAGCAAAATGCGCTTTGCGTGAGTGCTTTGGACAACACGATAGGAGAGTCAATAGCGCGTGCTAATTCCAATGCATATTCTCTATCAGGGCAATAGCGCTCTTTATCATTAACCTGTAAATATTTAATGAATGAACGCTCAATATAACTGATAACTAAAATATCTGAAGTGGCAACTTGCTCAGCAGATTGAATCGCTAAAGAATATGATTCAACGGCATCATCTAATTTGTCTAATGCCTCTTGTTCAATCGCAATTAAATTGAATATATGGGCATTATCAATTGGGTTCCACGAATGGTGTTGCTGAGCTTGTTGTAAATACTCAAGCTTTTCCTCTGGCGCAGTAAACTTATCCAGCGCTTGTTTAACTGAATCTAATGTCATGACGTGAGCATCATTTGACTGTATCGCTCGCTCTGCATTGTCATTGGCATAAACTGGAGTAACCAGACTGATAAAGCCTACCAACGCAATGAATCGGCTTATCGATAGCACTCGGTAATAACAAAGGTGAAATTCAATCAATGGGCGCCTCAACATCTGATTTCGCTATGCCCCTGCTTACCATTATAAATCACGGTCTGCAAAACAAAATTTAAACTGTCACAAGGGTTAACAGATTGTATCAGCATAAGTGAGTTGCTTCGATATGACAATGTAGCGAAGACCGCAGGCTTATGCTTGAATCGGTGCTAACGCTAATGCGATTAGATAATTAATCTGTATCTAGCTTAGTTGCCATAATTTATCGGCAAAATATCAGGACTATTGATATTTTTAACTGATAACTCGCGTATAAAAATAAATATGAAAAATAAAAAAAGCGCTGAATCTCAGCGCTTTTTGCAGAAGTAAAGTGGCTTATTTAGGCCACTCATTAACTTCACTGTTGGTGAATCATCTGCAATTAACTGCAAGCTTTATTTCAAGCTGTTTATGCAAAAAGGCACTACTTTTGGATCATTACCGCACCAACGCTACGATCTTCACTTTGATTTAATAAGCGAATTGTTAACCCGTATTCAGGAATATTACGTCCAGCATCAAGTAAGTCGCCGCCAGAGTAATCACGAGAATCTCTAAAAGTACGTTGGGCACGAGTACGGTTGTCATACATAGTGATGCCATAATCTTCAGACAAATCGATAAACATTTTTTCAGGTCTATCGATTCTAAATGTCGCATCGTGGATTTGGTAGCGTGTCGTTGCAACATTACCATTACTCCATGACAAGGTATTTTGATCAGCATCCACAACACCTAAGAAACCGTCACCAGGGTGAACACCAACCCAGTTATCTGAATATTGATTATCCACGTACCAAATGAGCATGCCCTTTTCATAGGTCATTGGCTGTCCAGCAACATTGATATGCGCTAAACCACTGTCGACACCATGATGAGTTCGCCACTCAACTAAATAATAGTGCTCAGTTTCAGAAACGCCCGTCGATACATCAAATCCATTTAGCATCATGACTTCTGGCATCACATCAGCATTCGCTGTCGCAACAATCGTTTCATCGACAACAATGTTTAAATCATCAACGTACATACCAGGGTTGGATACCGCGCCATCGGTTTTATACATTATGTATAAATCAAATGCCTCACCCGCAAGCGCGGTGAGATCAAATTCAGCATCAATCCAGCCCGCTGAATTACCTGTTATACCGTTACCCAAATTAGTATCATTCGGATTTGTGTTACTGGTGATATTGCCTTCAAGCATCATCTGACCAAAGCTACCAACAGCAATCACATAGCCATAATCCCAATCAAGCTCGATGTCATACCATGTTTTAAACTGCACTGCAGCAGTGGTTGCATCAGTTAAATCGACAGAAACGGCCATCAGGTTTTCTAGATTATCTCCAGAACCACTGAAATACGCATATTCACCACTGGTTGGCACAGTGATAACCTGTTGCTTGTTTGGCAGACTCACCCTAATCACATCATGATTAGTGCCTTTACTGGATGCTTGATCTAATAGACCAACGACACCTCGACGAGGAATATCATCAAAATTCACCACAGCACCGTGTTGCCAATTGCCACCAAGGCTTGCTTGTAAATACTCTTTTGCGAATGGACTAAAACCAACGGGCTCTGTGCCGCCGATTTCACCCGCCCAACTACCAGATGACATAATAGACCACATAGATACCGGCTCACCTTGGCCAGTATATTGAGTGTCATATTCATCAGGTAACCCTAAATCATGACCATATTCATGGCTAATGACTCCAACAGCACTGTCAATCGGAGCGATGGTATAATCAAAAGCCCCCATTAGTCCGCCCCAATAAGGCGCTGAGCTTGAAGAATCAGGGATCCCAAATACTCCCCCCAAATTCCAACGATGTGACCAAATAGCATCTTCACCTACTTGACCACCACCAGCTTCTTCCCCCACTGCAGAATGGAATACCATCACATGATCAACCAATCCATCTGGTTCCCAGTAATTACCATCTCCATCAAGATCATACCTGTCTTCAATATCAAATTGATTTAAGTCAACAGTGGGATCTTGTGAGGCTGCTGTTAAAGCTTCTCGAATTAAGCTTCTCGCATCACCATCAACATTGTTGCCATAGAATGCTGCAGGCATTTCTGCCATATACCAACCAGCAACATCGCCAGTGACGGTATAACTGTCACCTGACTGTTTCTCATAAAATTGTCTAAACGAATTAGCATGATGACCATTCGGCGCAACCCAACCATCGTCACCAAAAAGGATTTGACGATAATGGTCTGGGTTGTAATCCTCATAATACATACCTGTTTCATCAGGTAAGATAGAATTATGCACAAAGTCAGGGAACTCCATCAAAATCGCTAAAACACGTGCTTCTCGTGTTTCACCTTCATATACTTCTTCTTGAACATTCGCAGGACGGCTTCGCATCGCATTGGCTGTTAGCTGTCCTTTTGACGCTTCATGCCGTTTATGATGTTTAGCCTTACCTTTAATTTCATTAGTCATGGGATACTGACTGACTACAGCAGCATCGAGCGCTGCGGCATTTAGTACCGCTTCTGATTGACGTTTTTTAAGGTAGGTTTTTAACGCTGTTTCAGCTTCTTTTAAGCTAGCACTTTGCGAGATTTTGCCTGATTTCTTGAGCATTTCTATTAACTTCTGCTCATCGGCAATCACTAAATCGAAAGCGCCCGTTTGTGGCGTGGGAGCATGCGGTGCGGCTTGCAAGGCTCCAGATAACCCAGCAATAGCAAACGCTAGCGGGAGTAGTTTCTTGTTATTCAATTGAATACCCTCATTAAATTTCAGATCCGTTTGAAAAGTAATACTCAGCAAGACTCAGCTACGTTAACTAAGTATTCAAAAATCCTAACCGAAGAAACAACGACACGACACTGGTTGGGCTTGATTTCAATCCCAAGTATTAACTTGTGCTAAACAACTAATTATTTTGGGTATTTTTCAGGCAATAAGGTGAGACTAAAAGCGCCACTTAGTCATACTAAATGGCGCCTTTAATTAAACGAATGACTTAATATTGAGACACTAACGACCGGTTTCCCATGGCGTCATTGCACTCATGTCAGATAAATCATACGGCGTTAACTGATAAACATAATAATTAAGCCAATTACTGACTAACAAACTGCCATGACTATGCCATTTGGCAACGGCGTCATTTTTAGGGTTATCGTCACGATAATAGTGAGTGGGAACACTTGGATTTAGACCTTGCTCAATATCACGCAGGTATTCGTCGTTTAACGTCGATTTTTGATATTCTGGATGACCCATTACAAACAAGTTTCGATTATTTCGACTTAACACGATATAAGCTCCAGCTTCTTTTGATTCAGCTAATACTTCTAAATCAGGATGCTGTTTAATATCATTAATATCCATTTCAGCGAAACGTGAATGAGGCGCAAAAAATTCATCATCGAAACCACGTAATAACGGATGTGGTTTATTACAACGACTGTGGTTAAACACACCAGAACGTTTCTTCTCTAACAGTTTACGATGTAAATCATATAAGTGAAACAAGCCCGCATGGGCTGCCCAGCATAAAAACAATACCGATGTGACATGCTGCTGAGACCAATCGATAATTTCTTTTATGTGTTCCCAATACACAACATCTTCAAAATCTAATTGCCCTAGTGGCGCACCAGTGATAATTAGACCATCATAATTGCGTGTTCTTACCGCTTCGAAATCACGATAAAAAGTGTTCATATGATCAATTGAGGTGTGTTTTGAAGCTTTATCATGGATACGTAATAAATCCACATCCACTTGCAAAGGCGTATTTCCTAATAAACGTAACAACTGAGTTTCTGTCTCAATTTTATTAGGCATCAAATTTAAAATCAGCACACGCATTGGACGAATATCTTGATTCGCAGCCCGTGTTTCGGACATAACGAAAATATTCTCTGATTCTAAGATTTCTGCAGCGGGTAAATTATCTGGGATTCTAACCGGCATCAAAGCACCTTTTTAACACTATAAGATTCGGTACTTGGAAAACATCAACAACACACAACAGTGTTGCGTCCGACATTTATCACTCATTACCGACTTTATTTACGATAAGATTAATAGCCTCATTACTATTAATATCAACTACATAAGATTGAGTATTGATAAACCAAAGCTTACCTTCCACCTCAATACGGGCACCTACTGCATAGGTATGACCCTGCTGAAATTGATCGCGAGCAAGTTCAAATGTAAATGCATGGGGCGTCGTCACTTCATCTGAAGTCATTTCAGCCATAACAATCGCTTTCGTATCTTGCAAAGACACATCTTTAAGTTGCACTTTAATAACTGCGTTATCAGGTAACACGATGCGCTCTCGATACATGATCTCACCTGATACACTGACAAGATCATTGTGCGAAGCACATGCACCTAATCCTAAAAGCACCACTACCGCGACAAGCACTCCATTAAATAATCGCATCATTGTCTTGCTCATTTCAGTCTCCTTATCATACATAAAGACTTCTAGAAGTCTATACGTCTTATATTGAATAATATTCTTGCTTGTTATCGAAAGCAGTTGTTTTTATCATAGGTCATCATTTCGAAGCCTTAAAGCGCATGACACAAGCAAACGCAATAATAGTGGGCGCTAGCTCACATCTTAGTAAAGAAATCGCCCGTAAATTGGCCGCAGAAAAAGTTGCTTTGACACTTTTTGTCCAAGATCCAGACTCATTAAAAGAGTTTGCTTCACAACTTGAGACTGAAGTTAACGTTTTACCGTTAAATATTGAGCAGCCTGTTGAGATAATTCGCCAATTAGAACAAGAGTGGCAACGAATTGATGGCGCACATTTGGTCTTAATAAACACAGGGCTAAATGGTTACAACGAGACGCTGCCATGGCAACTTGAGCAAGATATTATTGACGTCAATGTCACTGGTTTTACTGCTATTTGTAATACCACTTTCCGACTCATGCGAGAGCAAGGGTATGGCCAAATAGCCGCTATTAACTCAATTGCCGGACTGAGAGGTGGACCAAGCGTTGCTTACCATGCATCTAAGGCGTATGCACAGAACTACCTTGAAGGCTTGAGTATGCATGCTCAGCGCCTGAAATTACCCATCACCATTACAGATATTCAATTAGGCTTATTAGATAAGGCTGCGATGCAGCAAAGTAAGTTATGGCTCCCGCCTCTTGCTAAAGTGGCAGATCAGATAATTGCAGCAATGAAAAAAGGTAAACGTAAGGTATATGTGACTAAACGCTGGCGTCTGGTTGCTTGGTTAACCATGATGTTGCCGGAATTTATTTACAACACCCGCCACTGGAAAAACAAAAAGAAGAAATAGCCTTAGTTAAAAATGGCGTAAAAGTTGATTTAATACTGTCTCGTCAATCAATAAAAACAGGAGCTAAGCTCCTGTTTTTTTTTTGGTAACAATAACGCTCTGACTTAGAACTTGTAACCTACGCTCACCATATAAACCCACGGGTTTATATCAGTTTCAATTGTCACAGGTACTGAATCTGCACCACCGTTTGGCGCGTAGTTAAAGCTTGCATCAGTTGAAATCTGTGCATACCAAACTGAAGCATTAACTAACCAATTTTGATTAATGTTGTAATCTAAGCCTACTTGAGCAGCTAAGCCCCAAGAGTTAGACAAGCTTAAGTCAGATAAACGACCATCAACACTGTTGGTAATTTCATTGTCAAAAAAGTTAGTAAAGTTAACACCTACACCAATATACGGGCGTAATTTAGATTGCGCATTACCAAAGTAATATTGTGCAACTAAGGTTGGCGGTAAATGCTTAGTTTCAGCCACTTTCATGCCAGCAATTGAGATGTCATGAGTAAAAGGCGTTGCTGCTAATAATTCAACTCCCCAATTATCTGTCAGCATGTAGCCAAAATTTAAACCAACTTGAGTGTTGTCATCAACAGAGAATTGGCCTAAATCACCTAAGTCTGGGGTATCAACATTTTGACTTTCATCATTCGGCGCGACAGCAACTGCCCCTACACGAAAAATAAAATCACCCGCTTGGTGAGCAAAAACAGAAGAAGAAATACCAGTAGATAATAAACTGGCTGCGACAATACTTAAGGCTATTTTTTTATTCATTGTGACAACTCCATGTGCGCAACATAATTAGTGCTTTGTGCAAACACTGTTAACAATTGCCGCTACACTGCCAGAGTATTTGATTAACAATATTGATCCAAATCAATAAAAACACCCATACCAAACTAGGTAAGCAACATTAATGACTGAGATCACATTTACCTAGCAGATTTAGATAACACGCATTTAATATACAGCTATAAATCCAGCATATCGTATTAAAAATGAACAGATTTCACTCAATTCTAGGTATCGCATAAATATTCAGGCAAAATAAATAATTCACATGTTGACAACAATTTCATCTATCTAATTGGTATAAGATTTGTTTTATGCCACTAAGATGTTAACCATCAGAAATTTGTTACATAAGTGATACAATCAAATTTATCGACTTTCTTTTTGGAATCACATCGCTTTGTCGCGCCTATCAAAACAAATTTTTATGATAATTAGCTGGCTATTGTTGTTTGCCAATATTAACTCTACTCAAGCGAGTACGGTTTTTGAGCAAGCATCGAAGCAAGCTGAAAGTAAATCAGAAACGGCAAGCGACTCAACCGTAGAAGCTGTTCAAAAAATTAAACCAAACGCTACAAAAGCCAACGGTGAGCAAAGCGCTACTGAAGACTCTCCATGCTATAGCCGCTCACAATCAGAACTACCGTTAGATAAAACATTCGCTTATTTGAATACCAAGTTTTGCGAACCCGCTATCTGGTTTGACAGCTTTTTTGTCGATGATCGTATAGAAGATGATGGACGAGCAGGCACCATCATTCGCTGGTATAACGACTTCTCTTATTTTGAAAAGGAGGGGTTTAAGTACCGAGCTAACTTAAATGCGCGTTTAAACTTGCCGGGAATGAGCAAGAAATTAAAGCTTATTTTTGACTCCACGGGCGAAGATGATCCTTTCTCTTTTATTAAACGTCCTGATGAAGAAAGAGATGTTGATGTCGGCTTACGATATGACTGGTATACAAAAGAAAGAAGTAGTTTCAATATCAAAGCCAGTTTTAAACCCAAAATTGAAGCGCGCTACCGTTACACTTTACCGATTTCGGACAACAGCCTTTGGCGATTTACACAAAAGTTATACCAGGAAAAAAGCGTAACAGGTGAATCTACAGAGTTAGATTTTGAACATGCTTTTAATCCTCAATTTTTGCTCCGTTGGCACAGTGCAGCACAATATGAGAATAAAGGTAACGGCTGGAAAATAGGCACTGGTTTACAGCTTTATCAATATATTAGTGAGACACAAGCCATTAGCTATCAAGCAAAAATAAATGGCGTCAATAAGCCCTACCATTATATTGATAAAGCCAGTATTGGGCTCACATATAGACAAAGTTATTTGAGAGAATGGTTATTTTTTGGCATTACGCCTGAATACACATGGAGTGAAGATGAAGACAGCGAGCGCTTGAATCAAGCCGTTTTGACTGTCACCATCGAAGTGTTATTTCAAAATGTTTGAATTAGCTATGCTAACTAAACGAATTAAAGCTCTAATGACAAATTCTGGTACTCATTAAACCAAGGCTTGCTGGCAACTCGCTCCATAAACACTGACTCATCAGCTTTAGGATTGTAATTTACAGTCAAGTTAAATAGACAAGGCAAACCGAACACTGACTCAACGACAATGTCACCACGCTCATCGAGCTTCACCCCAATCGCTGTTTGCAGTTCAGGCCAATAAGACATCGCATCTTTAGCAGAAGTATAAGCAGGATGCTGGTTTTTTATGTGCATTCTTGCTTGGTTTTTAACGGACCAAGGGAATGAAGCCATTTCCGCTAAAGCAAGTTCGATTAACTTGTCACGATAAACACTGGTTTCTTCATTGCAGTAATAAATCACGTCAATATCATCTGATACTGATTCCGCAGCACCATGCAATTTATCCCACACTAAATTACGAACAAAACCTGCAGCAATATACCAATCATCAACCTCAAGCTCTTTAAACATTTGCGCAGTCAGATCCAATGCTTTCATGCGCATTGGGTCGTTTGTAATCCACTGTTTTATTTGAGATTCAAAATCCATGACCTATTCCGAGTGTTATTTGTACTATTTAAATTAACCACAGTGTACCGATGCTAATTTGCAGATTTAAAAACGGTAAATCAAAAGCTACCACTTTATCGGCTTAATTAATGAAGAACTTTAATAATTTACATTTTGATCGATAAATAACGCGACTCTTTCGACAAAACTTGCTAAACGACAATTTTGACAAAAAACAATAATAACAAAACCAATATTAACACATGCTAATATTGGTGAGTTAAGTTAACTGATTTTATGCCACTAAGCTATTAATAAACAACGCGCCATTTCAAGTTGATAGGGAAAAATATTGGAAAATATATAGTAAGTTTAAACACGAATAACGCACTGAAAAGAGCAACTGCCAGTTAAGTGGTCAGAGCATGTGATTGTAGAACACGCTCAACATTAACTGGCTGTATAGCGAAAGAGTCAACAAGGTTTAAGTGGCATCTGCCTGCTGTTCTGGAGCGGCATCAGCAAAAGCAGATTGTTGATTACAATACGTCCAAACTCTTAAAATGTTCGGGTAATCAGTTAAATCAACATTGAATCGTTTAGCATTATAAACCTGCGGGATTAAACATAAATCCACTAACGTAGGAGTATCACCGAAACAATATTTGCTAGAATGAGTCTTCATTTGTGATTCTAATGCTTTAAAGCCAATGTGGATCCAATGGTGATACCACTTCATTTTAGCTTCTTCATCTACATCCATCTCTTTCACTAAAAATTGCAACACACGCAAATTATCTAATGGGTGAATTTCGCAAGCAATAGATTGCGCCATCGCACGAACAATCGCCCTATCCTTTGGCGTTTTTGGCAATAGTGGGCTTTGAGGATACTGCTCTTCTAAATATTCAATAATTGCCATTGATTGAGTAAGGCAAAACTCCCCGTCATCGTTAGAGTCGACAAAAGCGGGAACTAATTGCTGAGGGTTTAACGCTGCAAACATCTCGCTATGCTGCTCCCCGCCATTGTTAACTAAATGCACTGAAACCTGTTCTGCCACCAGTTGCTTTAAATTGAGTGCAATGCGTACTCGATAGGCGGCACTTGAGCGCCAGTATCCATATAGTTTCATTTTATCTCCTTATCATCATTGAGCTAACAGCCTAATGAGCATAAAAAAAGCAATAACGCATAGCGCTATTGCTTTAGGGTATTAAACCGTAACGACTAGCCTTTGTACTCAACCACTTTTTGGTCTATTGAGCCAAAGATACTGTTGTTTTCTTCATCAAACATTTCGATTCTGACAGTATCACCGAAATGCATGAATGGAGTTGAAGCTTTGCCATCTGCAATGATTTCTAACATACGTTTCTCAGCTAAACAGCTAGAACCTGCACTGCGATCATAGTTTGATATCGTGCCTGAACCAATCACAGCACCAGCGCATAATGGACGGGTTTTAGCCACATGAGAAACCAGTTGGCTGAAGTTGAACGTCATATCAACGCCAGCATTGGGTTGGCCAAATAGGTCGCCGTTTAAATGTGTGACTAATGGTAAGTGAACTTTACTGTCTTGCCACTTATCACCTAACTCATCTGGGGTAATCGCAACAGGAGAAAATGCACTAGAAGGCTTAGATTGGAAAAAACCAAATCCTTTAGCCAACTCACCAGGAATTAAATTACGCAGTGACACATCATTCACTAGCATCAGTAATTTAATATGTTTAGCTGCATTATCGGTATCAACACCCATTGCAACATCATCCGTAACAACGGCAATTTCAGATTCGAAATCAATGCCAAACTCTTCGCTTGCCATTTCAATATCCGCTTTAGGTGCGATAAAGCAATCAGAGCCACCTTGGTAAACTAACGGATCTGTCCAAAAAGACTCAGGCATTTCAGCACCACGAGCCTTACGAACTAACTCAACGTGATTAACATAAGCACTACCATCTGCCCACTGGTATGCACGTGGTAAAGGTGACAGACAACGTGACTCATCAAAATCGATAGCATTATCCATTTGACCAGCATTTAACGCTTCATACAGCTCTTCCAATTGAGGATTAAGTAAATCCCATGCATCCAATAGTTGCTGCATGGTATTGGCAATAGCAGGAACGGCAACGGCTTTTGATAAATCTTTACTCACCAACATAAGTTGGCCATCACGGCGGCCGTTGTTGTAACTTGCAAGTTTCATTTTGACTCCTAAAGGGAACAAATAAAGTTGATACTAGATTTTAAATTGTTATTTCTAGCAATCTGTACCTAAGACGCTAATGAAGCATTTGCCGAACAGATTGCGGGTTAATATCAACGAAAATAGCGTTATAACGCTAGGAATACATTAAGCTCAGCCAAATTAATATAGCGTGAGATAAATCACACTTTGGTTAGTTGGCGGTGATTTTGTAAAGCTTTTAATACACAGTGCAAGATAGTGGCAATATCAGCAATATATGCCTGAAAAATACCATAATGCCAGCATTTTGCTGGCATTATATCGTTACAGTCAGTTTTACCTAATGAACCTTAAGTTCACGGCTAACGCTTTTTAGTGATTTTGTAATCTCTAAGTTTGTTTGCAATCGCCGTATGAGAAACACCTAACTTTTTGGCTAATTGTCGGGTACTTGGATAAGCAGGATATAAACGCCTTAACAATGACGCTTCATATTCTTTCATTGCTTGATCAAGGCTACCCTCAAACTCTTCATCAAAATAACCAAACCCTTCAGCGTAAGACGGCAGTTTAAGCTGTTCAACAGTTAATTCAGCTGATCCATCCCACATTGAAACCGCTCTAAAAATAGCGTTTTTAAGCTGACGAACATTACCAGGCCACGCATAGGTAAACAGGTAATCACGACAAGATGCTGAAATACGGCGAAGTGGGCTTGATAGCTGCTGACTGTAATGCTCTAAGAACATTTCAGTTAATGGGATAACATCAACCTTTCGCTCGCGCAGCGACGGCATGTGGTAACTGAGTACATGAATTCGGTAATATAGATCTTCTCTGAACTCTCCAGACTGACAAAGCTCTGCTAGGTTTTTCTGAGTGGAGCAAATAATACGTACATCAGCACGGACTTCTTCATCGCCACCAATTCGTCTGAAGGTGCCATCTTGTAAAAGGCGCAATAACTTAACTTGTGCCGCTTTTGACATTTCGGCGATTTCATCTAAAAAGACGGTGCCGCCTTTCGCTTCTTCAAATAGGCCACGTTTTATAACATCACCATTTGAAACAAAACCAAATAACTCTTCCTCAGCCACACTATCAGGCAAAGCTGCACAGTTAATTGGAATAAACGGATGTTCACGGCGCATACTGGCATCATGGCTTGCTTTAGCCATTAACTCTTTACCCGTTCCTGTTTCACCTGTGATCAATAAAGGCGCATCAAGTTGTGCCATACGTTTAGCTTGCTTAAGGACATCTTTCATCTTATCGCTAACAGCAAGAACATTATCAAAACCCGTTGTTTGATTTTGAAGTGCATTAAACTGTTTACCTACTCTGGCAGGCGATTTAAGTGATACAACAGCACCAGCTAAGATACTGGCATTGTTTTCATCTGGTAAATAAATCGGGAGCATTTCAGCTAGATACTCGTTACTACCAATTTGTACTCGGGTCGCTTGAGCTAAGACAGGTGCTTCTGTTAACCAACGAG
Source organism: Shewanella sp. P1-14-1 (assembly GCF_001401775.1). Classification (NCBI taxonomy): domain Bacteria; kingdom Pseudomonadati; phylum Pseudomonadota; class Gammaproteobacteria; order Alteromonadales; family Shewanellaceae; genus Shewanella; species Shewanella sp. P1-14-1. Next base: position 69,980 of record NZ_LKTL01000003.1, read on the forward strand.
AAAAGTTAAAGCCTTGAACCCAGTGATTTAGTGATTCATCAATAACTTCATGCTCTTGCATATTCAAGGTCAACAATGCAGATTCATTGACGATACGAATACGCCCTTTGGAATTAATAGAAAATACCGAATCGGGTAACGTTTTTAACAAGGTTTTTAATGCATAATGCTCTTGCTCAGAAGGCATAAACGATACGGTTCGTACATCATGAACACTTTCTACTTTTCTAATAAGTGGCATTAATTCGCTTAAGGTTTCAAACCCAATTTCAGCGAATTGTAAATAGAGAAAACCTTTGTTACTAGCATCAATTGCAATCAAATTAATGCCATAAGTCTCTAATACTTCAAGAATATCTTTCGCAAGGCCAATGCGATCTAAACAACTCACTTCCAAACGCATATACAACTATTCCCTATCAGTCATTTTGCAGCAATATACGAGGATTCAAGGCAATAACCATTCAAAATTGAATGAAAATTGTCATCCTTCTTTATTTGTGAGCGATACGTTAAAAGGTTATGCGGCTTGTGGCAAGTGTTGTTTACAGCGGAATTGTAACAGATGACGTATTCCAGCAGGTTACGTTAACGTAACCTGCTGAAATTAATAATGAAGCTGGCTAGTCTATCAACTGGTCGGTTTTCGCCGCCATGATAAAATCATTTTTATGAAGTCCTTTAATTGAGTGTGACCACCAAGTCACTGTCACTTTGCCCCATTCCGTTAAAATACCAGGGTGATGAAACTCTTCTTCAGCAAGTTCAGCTAATTTATTGGTAAAAACCATCGCCAATTTGAAGTTCTTGAACTTATACACACGCTCTAACTGATTAATTCCGTCACGATTCTCTACGGTCCATTCTGGGATCATTTGACTGAACTCGACCATTTCTTGCTCGGTCACTTTTGGGGCATCAATTTGGCAAGCTTCACATTTTAATTCTGATAAATCAGACATAACTACTCCTGAGTTTTTTGTTCTTTTATTCGTATTAACTTGCAATCGTCTTTGGGGCAAATTTAGGTTCAAGTAACCCCAACTGACGTGCTTTTGTCACTGCAGCCATAATGTCCATTTGAGCGATTTCATCCAAATAGTCGACGCTGTCAATCACATAGTAAATAGGTTGCATAATATCGATTCGGTAAGGCGTTCTTAGCACTTCTATCAAATCAAATGGCTTACGTTCAGGTTCATCACTTAACGCATATAAGGTCTCGCCAGGAGAACTTAAAATCCCCCCACCATAAATATTAAGACCGCCGTCAGCACTTTTGACTAAACCAAATTCCACAGTAAACCAATACAGTCTAGCTAAATATACCCGCTCTTCTTTTGATGCAGCCAAACCTAGCTGACCATAAATATGTGAAAAGCGCGCAAATGCTGGGTTCGTCAATAACGGGCAATGGCCAAAAATTTCATGAAAAATATCCGGTTCTTGTAAGTAATCAAACTCTTCTTTGGTACGAATAAACGTGGCGACGGGGAACTGTTTACTCGCTAGCAATTCAAAAAATTTTCCAAAAGAAATTAAAGCCGGCACGCCCGCGGTTTTCCAACCAGTCGTTTCGGTTAGCACTTTATCGATTTCTTGTAATTGCGGCACCCTGTTGGTCGGCATATTGAGCGCCTTAAGGCCTTGCATATACGCATCACATGCACGTCCTGGCATGTTAACCATCTGACGCTGATATAACTCATGCCAGACATCATGTTCTTCATCAGTGTACTGAATATAACCCTGACTATCGGGGATTTTAGCTGTGTAATTTGTTGCTTTACTCATAAGTGTCACTTTACGTAAACTTCTCTGCCTTCATAGTGAGCTAAGGTTTCATATTTGTTAACAGGCTCACACTTTATTGATTGGCAGTTTGCTAGCTAAAAACGTAAACCATTCGCTACAAAGTCAATATTGATAAAGAATAGTAATTTAAAAACAGAGACTTAAAATGTAGTTATAGTTTGACGAATGAGTTAAAGGCTATCAATGTTGCAGACTTTTTTGTAGCGCATCTTAGAATGAATGCTGCTATTTACTGATTATTCGAATGGATATCAGTAACAAAAGTTATATTCATCACGCTAAGTTAAGTACAATAGTATGAGCAATTACTTTTTACTCCACAGTGTTAAGGACAAACCATGGCAATTCTAGTGACTGGCGGTGTTGGCTATATCGGCTCTCATACTGTCGTAGAACTGTTAGATGCCAATCAACAAGTGATCATTGTTGATAATTTATCGAATGCCAACGTTAATGCGCTCGACAGAATCCGCCAAATTACAGGGAAAGATTGCACTTTTTATCAAGGTAGCGTACTCAATAAAGCCCTGTTACACAAAATCTTTACCGATCATGTTATCGACTCAGTGATTCATTTTGCAGGCTTAAAAGCGGTAGGTGAGTCTGTCACTAACCCATTGCAATATTATGAAACCAACGTCACAGGTTCCATCATACTTTGCCAAGTCATGGCTGAGCATAATGTAAAAAAATTAGTCTTTAGCTCATCAGCCACTGTTTACGGCCTACCTGAAAGTCTGCCAATTCGAGAGGATTTTGCAACAGGTGCTACCAACCCTTATGGGCAATCTAAACTTATGGTTGAGCAGCTATTGGCTGACTTATACGCTGCAGATAGCCAATGGAATATTGCTGTATTACGATATTTTAACCCAGTTGGTGCCCATAAAAGTGGGTTAATAGGCGAAGATCCTAGTGATATACCCAACAATTTAATGCCATTTATTTGCCAAGTCGCGATTGGGAATATCAAAGAATTACGCGTTTTTGGGAATGATTACCTCACACCTGATGGCACTGGTGTTCGAGATTATATTCATGTCGAAGATCTCGCAACAGGCCACATCAAGGCTTTAAATAAACTGTCTGAAAACCCTGGCATTGTGACTTACAACCTCGGTACAGGTAGAGGTTATAGCGTCATCGAGTTAATTACGGCATTTGAACAAGCCAGTGGTAAGACTATACCTTATCGCTTTACCGATCGCCGTACAGGAGATTTAGCCGCCTATTTCGCTGATGCGACTTTGGCGCACAAAGAACTTGATTGGCAGCCCACTCATACCCTTGAGTCAATGGTTAAAAGTAGCTGGCAATGGCAATCAAAAAACCCTAAAGGTTATCGAGAATAAACACGAAATGAATCATTGTAAGGCTGGAAATAAATCATGAGCCAATCCATTAATCATAGCCGTAGAAATCTATTCAGACGCAGAAAAGACAGTGCTCAACGTCCGCCATGGGTGATAGATTCTATCGAGTTTACTGACGAATGTACTCGCTGTAATGCCTGTATCGATGCTTGCGAAACCAAAGTGCTTATTAAAGGAGATGGCGGCTTTCCAGAAATTAAATTTTCTGAAGATGAATGCACTTTTTGTCAGCAGTGTGCAACCGTCTGCGAAGAAAAGATTTTCGATGTATCTCAAGCTTTACCATGGACAATTAAAGCGTCAATCAATGATTCATGCCTGACCTACAGAGGTGTGTGGTGTCAAAGTTGCAAAGATGCATGCGATCCTAGAGCGATTACATTTAAGATGGCAGTCGGTCAAATCCCTAAACCCATTATTGATATTGATGCTTGTACTGGCTGCGGCGCATGCGTATCTCCTTGTCCTGCACAGTCAATTACCGTGACAGAAACTCACGTTAAAGCCGAGTAATTGAGGCTAATTGAGTGACCGCCGTCAAAAAAAAGTCCTAACAGTCAAAATTTAATTGTTTTTTTTGCATTTAATTGTCGCTATATTAAATGTTAAATATCTATAACAAAGTCATTTTCGCCGCGCTTATCAGTTTTATTGCGGCCTAATTATGCGAAAAGAGAGTCTACATGTTTAGTAAAAAAAGTCCGGCAAACAACCTCAGTTTTATCGCAAACGACTGTGAAGTCACGGGTAATATCAAAGTTGTTGGGGACGTCTTGATTGCAGGCAAAATCAACGGTGAAATTCGTGCAACAGGTAACGTAACAGTAGAATCAACAGGTGTAGTGACTGGTGGCGTGATTTGTGTTGAAGCGTCAGTGTCAGGCTTGATGACAGGTAATATTACGTGCGATAAATTATCAATCACCAATACAGGTACTTTTGATGGTGAAGTTTACAGTAAGCGTATGGAAATCTTAGATAATGGTCAGTTTATCGGATACCGCAAAGCTTATGACGAAAGCGCAGAACATCAGTTAATCTCAAATGAAAAAGTGATCAGTGATTCATCAGAAGAAAAAACTGATAACCCACAACTTTCCGCTGCTGTGACAGCTTAGTTTTCACCTAAATTTGTTGATAACTGTATTAATAAGCTTTGTTGTTGTTTCAAGTGATGTTTGAACCATCACCCACGAGACAATAACAAAGTTTACGTTATTTCTTCTCCTTCTCCACCAAACTCTTGCTGCCACTCCCTTAGTAAAGCCACAAACGCCATTGGTGCCCTATCAAGGCTATCTACAGAAATATATAAATGAAACCCGAGATGACTTTCAAGTGTCTGACAGCGATGGCCAAACATTGCTAACACGCCTCTGTAACGATCCCCATTAACGACCAAAGGAGTAAACTCAGCGCCTAGGTAGGTTTCTAAACTTTGTAAGTCTTCATCTTGTGTCGCTGCCGTCATCAATAACGGGCGCTGCTCAGTTAACAGACCTGTCGCCAATCGTGGGGAAATATTGTCTAGAATGGGGTTAATTTTTTTGAGCTTAAAGCCAATGTAAGGCAATTCGATTAATTCAAGGTTTTGAGTCACTCTTGATACATCAATTCGCTGGATATTGTTCCACCCGATATGGACAGTACCGCGTCGATGGAAATATTCGACTCCTGCCTGTGTTAACTTAAAACTGGCACTAGGTTGGTTAATTTTAGCGATACCTAAAATTAAACTCACACTTCCAAAACCAAACAACACAATGCCGATCCCAAATAGGTGTTTTGCAGTAATAAAGAGCACTAGGCTGATAAATAACGCTAGCGAACCAAACACGGTTAAGGTTATACCATTACGCTTACCAAATGGACTGATTAATAATGTGTTTTCTTGAGTCATGTTGCCAACGTTTAGCTTGTAAGGATTAAAGGTTGTTATTCAAAGGTTTCAATCAAAAACCGTTTTACTTTTAGCCATTCCATCCCGACATATTCATGAATCGACCGTTGAGAAATAAACAAGTTTTCAGCGCTAAACCGCCACCAATAGCCTGTAGAACTGATAAAGTTCGTTGGCGCAGCTACTGGGAATAGATTTTCTTGGCTAAATATTTTTATCGATCTTGGCATATGAGTCGCTGAAGTAACCAGTATGAATGGTGTTTTTCCTACCAGCTGCTTCATTGCTTGTGCTTCTTCTATGGTATCTAACGCTGTTGGAAAAATAGTAATGCTTTCAGCTGGCACCCCAAGTTCAATGGCTGCACGTTTCATGATCATCGCATGGGGCGTTGGGGTAATTCCGCCGCTCCAACCACTGACGACTAAGGTACATGGCCTGTCTGCGATATCTAGCTGCCGTAGACCTTCCATCAACCTTGCAAGTGCGGTCGATGATAACTGCTGTACAGCACTGTTCTCGTTATTTTCAGTATGGCCTGAGCCTAACACCATCACATAGCATTGATAATTTTCATTTTCGTCATAAGCAAAAGACAGCGGAATTTCGTTCACTGAGTACCTTGACTCTAAACTATGGGATAGCGCAGCAGATACATATGAGTTACTGAAGACCAATAAGGTTGAAAAGCCTAAAAATAGACACAGCTGTCCAATAACTTTTTTATGTTTACTACAGTAACGCCAAATGAGTAGAGCCATGAGCAAACACAAAAGTGTAAATGGCACAGGCATGACTAATTGTGAAAGTATTTTTTTAAGCCAAAACATTAAGATACCCAAAGATTATTCGCAGCAATATATTAGCTTGTTAAGGAATAGATTACTAATACCTATATGTTATCCAGTCACGCTCCACATTTCACCAACATCATATCGTCACCAATACGATGAACATAAAATTGCTTTAAGCATAAAAAAGCGACCCTATGATAAGCGTCGCTAACATGTTTCTATATGCTCTGAATTTGAAGTGTTATGATCTAAATAACCAATACAAAAACAAATCATAAAGGTTCATTAATGGCTATCTTTACCCCATAGCCACGCTGCGCCACGTACACCTGATGACGCACCAAACTGGTTTTTGACCACTATCGTGTCGCATTCACGGCCGACGACATATTTAGGCAACACCTTAGGCAACTCTTTGTAAATGGCATCAATGTTCGATACCCCGCCACCTAATACAATAACGTCAGGGTCAATCATATTGATTAAGTGGGCAAGAGAGCGTGCTAAACGGTCGATATAACGAACAAAAGCTTGAGTAGCCAAGGGATGCCCTTCAGCCATCATCTGTGAAATTTGTATTCCACTGTCAGCCTCACCTCCTGCTCGGCGAAAATCTCTTACCCAGCCAGTCCCCGAAATAAAGGTTTCAATACAATCTTTATTGCCACAAAAACACGATGTTGAGTTGAACTCATCAGGCGTCATCCAAGGTAATGGGTTATGCCCCCATTCACCGCCGATACCATTACCCCCGCCGTGGACTTTGCCATTAATAGATAAACCACCGCCACAACCCGTTCCAATAATCACACCAAAAACCACGCCTTTTCCTGCTGCGGCGCCATCTACTGACTCAGATACAGCAAAGCAGTTAGCATCATTGGCAACTCGTACTTCTCTATCAAGACGGGCGCTCAAATCTTTATCTAATGGATGTCCATTAATCCAAGTAGAATTTGAGTTTTTAACTAATCCTGTAAAAGGTGAAACAACGCCAGGGATCCCTACACCAACTGAGCCTGTTTGCTGAGTTTCAGCTTCAGCTTCAGAAACGAGTCCAATTATCGCATCTAAGGTTCCAGGATAATTTTTTGGGGTAGGAACACGTTTACGAAACAGCTCGCTGCCATCATCCGCTAACGCTACTAACTCGATTTTTGTCCCGCCAAGGTCAACACCCATGCGCATCATAGCTTCACTCTCCATTTAATTATAATCTATCATTTAACACGTAGATTCACGGCATTAACCCAACGAGTGATAATGAGCTGTCATGTATGACGAAGTCAGGACTGTCGCTCAAACCATTTCGGTGATGCCGCAATAAAATACGGGTTTAAAATATCTTCTTTTTGGTTGTAATCTAACGGTGCTAAATCTGGGTGGCGTAACACTTGTCCACCTGCACTTTCTAATACTGCTTGCGCCGCCGCGGTATCCCATTCACTTGTTAGCCCCATTCTTGGGTACACATCAGCTTTACCCTCTGCCACTAAACAAAACTTAAGTGAGCTGCCGACGCTTTGCATCTCATGCTCACCAATATTAGCGACATACGCTGCTACGTCAGGGCTAATGTGCGAGCGACTACCTACAACAATCGGGTTTTCACTAATAGAACGTTGGCTGATATCGAGCTTAACTCGCTTATCACCTTGTTCTAGCCAAGCACCTTGATGGCAAATACCTGAATAACACGTTTCTAAGACTGGCGCATACACCACTCCAGCGATGGCTTTACCATGATGTATTAGCGCAATATTGACAGTAAATTCACCATTTCGTTTTATAAATTCTTTCGTTCCATCCAGTGGGTCTATAAGCCAATAGGTGTTCCATAATTGACGTTCTTCCCACGGGATATCTGCAGCTTCCTCACTCATGATTGGAATACCTGCAAACTGACTTTCAAGTCCTGCGACAATAACATTATGACTTGCAATGTCAGCAGCCGTGACTGGGCTGTCATCCTGTTTAGTGACGACTTGCAAGTCTGAAGATGAATACACCTGCATAATGGCATTACCCGCGTCTTTAGCGATGCTGATAACTTGCTGTAACTGATTTTCTGTTATATCAAAAGGTTGATCTATTCTCTGGCTACTCAAAGGTAACTCCTTGGAAAATATCGACGATTAAGTCGTAAATAATCAACACATTATGCCATTGAACAAGGTAAATATTTATAACTATTTAGCTTGTCTTAGACATTAATCATTAGCCTTGCTAATACCGCTATTGTTACTCATTTGTAATAACAGGTTTGATAGTAAGCCAAGTCGGATAAGCTTGAAAGCCTCTAACCCTTGGCTGCATTCGTATTCAAACCTGAATGTTATTATCCTTTTAGCCACAAAATGGTGGCTAAAAGGCAGGAGTTATCCAGTGACGCTACTGTAACTAACACTTGTTATCTTAAAAGTATTGTCCCATTTATTTAACCAGCTGCACTTTATCCACCTGCATTACAACACCATTTTGATTGCCCCATGCAGGGAAAATAACTAACGGCGTATCCACTTGCGTTAATACCAAGCTTGAACCTGTATTGGCGACGAGATCAGCTAACGCAATACGGTAATGTGTCCATGCGCCAACTTCAGGCGCTGGGATGGCAAAATCTCCTGAACTACATGGATGGCCACAATCGACTTTAATATTAAAATCGCGTACTTCGCGAGGGTCTGTTATGACGTTAAGATCAAATTCGACCGCAGCAAAGCTACTGACATCTTGCTGCAAGCCTGTACTTTGAAAATACACCACAGCCTCATCAGTATTAAAACTAAACTGGTTGACAATGCCATGGTCAGCACCGACGTCTAGTTGCTCAATTGCAACGCTGCCTGATGCCGCATAATGACCAATAGTAAAAGGAGCTTTTACTTCATCATCATAAATAATAAGCTCATTAGCCGTTGATACTTGATATTCATAACGGACATTATCGATTTGTAAGCTCATATTGCCTAATGGTTCAATGACAAAGGGATTTGATACTGATGCTAAATCAACGAAACTTCCTGGAGAAAACCGATTACCACTGGCAACAAGTTCCGCAATAGGTATACGGATTTCTGTCCAAGTATTCAATTCAGGTAAGCTAACACTCACATCACTAACATTCGGCCAACCACTATCAATTTTGACCAATAACTCAACGTCGTTGTCTGTGCTTAATAGATTTAAGTCAAAAAGTAAAGTGCCGTTTGCTGACCAATGTGACAAATCAGCAGTAGGTGGATAACTAAAATAAGCATTACCTGTCGCGCCAACTTTATCTAGCTGAAGCACTTCCCCCTTTCCCTCAACAGTTATCGTTTGTAATGTCACCGCATTATCAGGATTGTAGCTATCAAGACTTAACCCCTCAGCGAGTCCTTCGTCATATAGTATGAATTCTGGCCCCGCACCTATATCTGTTGATGGCACAGTAATTTCAGGGGCAACATGCCCTTCAACAATCTCAGCATTGTCACCTACGCTGGCACAACCAGCCCCAGTTTCGGGTGACACACTGCACTCATAAACTCTAACGTAGTCCACTTCTAATACTTGCGGGAAAAAACTTTCATCAACCCCAGTGTTATTGACATTACCCGCCCAAGTTCCACCAACTGCTAGATTTAAAATCATATGAAATGGTTGATTATAAGGAGCATCTTCCGCTGCATTAGCGAGATTACCATCACTATCGACGTATTGACTGTACCAACCTGTTGAACGTTGAGTTGCAAAGTGGACGTCATCAACATACCAACGAATTTCATCCTTCTCCCACTCAATGGCATAAACATGAAAATCGTCAGCTGGGTTAGCCCCATCAGGTAAGCTATATTCAGCGCCAGAGTACACATTGCCAGGCCAGGCTTTACCGTAATGCAAGGTGCCATGAATTTTAGCTTCTGGAACAGAGCCTTCAGTCACCACTTTAAGGTTAACCGCTTCCATAATATCGATTTCGCCGGAACCAGCCCACGGGCCATAAACCCAATCTGTTGGCAACATCCAAATCGCTGGCCATGTACCTTGCCCTTGCGGCATTTTGGCACGGATTTCAAAACGGCCATATTTCCAGTCACCTTTGTTCGTCGAATCTAATCGTGCTGATGTGTACGCTTGCTGTTTTGACGTATCGTTTTCATCATAATTAGGATCGCCCAATGCAACAGCAGGACCACTAAAATCTTCTCGCTGTGCAGTAATCACTAACTTTCCATCAGCAACTTGGCTATTTTCGGGACGCTGGGTATAACATTGCTGCTCCTCATTGCCTCCGCCATAACAATTATATGCGAGGTTCCACTTGTCTAAATCGATAGTGGTACCATCAAACTCATCGCTCCATACCAAATTCCATAGGTTTTCTTGTTCTTCGCTGTTATCGACAGGTGTGGTGTCTTCAACAACATCTGTGGCACTGTCAGAGCCGCATCCTAATAACATGGCTGCAGCGAGACTCACACTTGTGATAGTTAAAACTGATGCTCTTTTTTTCATTTTCCCCCCAAGGAATACTCAAAAATCACGAAAAAAATCTAGCAAAATCCCCTACAAAATTAATTGCAAGTTCACAACAGTGCAGGAATAACTTGCCAGCTAGCATTATGCTAGCCGACAAAACAAAAATTATATTAGGCGTCTGGGCAGGTTATTGTGGCTGTTTCTGCCGCATTAGGCACAATCAATAAGTCGCTAAAGTTAATCTCAGCGCTCCCATTGGTTGCCAAATAGAAAGGTGTATTGATGTTACCGAAATTCACGTCTTTATTTGCAAAGCACTTCAAATCAACACTGATGGTTTGCCACTCACCTACCGCTGTATTTAAGGCATTAGCAATATCCACATCTGCGCGGCAATCTCGGTCACATGCAACCCCTAACATCACTGGCTGCTCAACTTTATTGGTGGTTTTAATTAACACTGACAGCGCTGAATCGGTGTTTGAGTATGCTCGTAAGTCACGAGGAAAGTTACTGATTAATCCTACAAACCCAAGGCCTGTACCATTAAAACTAACTAAACGAGCATCTTCTTGAACAACTTTATCAAAAGTTCTGATCGTCACAACATCATTACTTTGAATGCTGCTACTGACAGTATCGGACGATGATTCAGTACCAATCATTAATCGCCAAGGCGCTTTTACTGCACGTTCAAACAATGCTAATGAAGTTAACTTCTCCTGGGCTGCAAAATTATCTTCCGAGAGCGCATTAGACACGTCACTCTTCTCGCCATACTTCAGGCCATAGCCATAAGCGAATAAAGGCTGATAATTTTCATCATGGACATTAACTTCTGTTTGCTGAGGTCGAGTTGGCCACGAAAATGAAAGTTTACCGGTAAAGTCATGATTTACTTTGCCGTCTTTATCACTAAATAGCACTTGTGAAATACCATCGCCTTCAGTACCTGGAAGCCAAGCAGCAACAAAGGCATCCGATGCATTTAGCTCAGGATTCACCCACATAGGACGACCACTGATAAAGATAGACACAACAGGAATACCTTGAGACTTAAGTGAACGAAGTAATGCTAAATCACGTTTATCACCACGTTGGTATTCAAGGTTATCAATGTCACCATTACCTTCTGCATAAGGCTCTTCACCGAATACAACAATAGCAACATCTGGTTTATTGTTTGCTTCAAACTGACCATCAACATTAAGTGTTACTTGGCCACCAGCCGCTGTCACATCTTTAGCAATACCAGCATAAATAGAGGTTGCACCAGGAAAGTCTTCATTTAGATTATCGGTGCCTTGCCATGTGATACTCCACCCGCCAGATTGCTTACCAATATTATCTGCGCCATCACCAGCGACTAAAACGTTCATTTTTGGAGAAAGTGGTAACACATTATTATTGTTTTTCAGTAAAACTAACGATTCGCGTACTGCTTGTCTGGCGACATCACGATGTGCCTTAGCACCAATAAGTTCAGTTTTACCTGAAATTTCACGGTTAGCAGGACTGGTTTTTTCGAACAAGCCAGCACGAATTTTCACTCTGAGTATACGGCTAACTGCATCATCTATTCTTGCTTGAGGGATTTCACCATTTCTCACTTGGGCAATCGTATTCTCATATAATGGTTTCCATGCACTTGTAGGTACCATGTACACATCCAACCCAGCATTTGCCGCTTGCGCACATGACTCATTAGTACAGCCATCGACTTGTCCATGACCATTCCAATCCCCTACAACAAAGCCATCAAAGCCCATTTTGTCTTTAAGCACATCATTCAGTAGGTATTTTTCGCCATGAATTTTTTTGCCTTGCCAGCTGTTAAACGACGCCATGACGGTTTGAGCGCCAGCAGTCAATCCACCCACATAACCTTGAGCATGAATATCAAATAGTTCTTGCTCAGAATCTAGGTTTTGTCCTTGGTCTATCCCTTTTTCAGTCCCACCATCTCCTAAGAAATGCTTCACTGTGGAAATAACATGTTGATCAGATAAAAAGTCATCTCCGACCTTGCCTTGAAGACCTTCGACGATAGCATGTGAGTAGGCTTTAACTATTTGTGGATCTTCAGAATAGCCTTCGTATGTACGTCCCCAGCGATCATCACGTACAACAGCAACCGTGGGGGCAAATACCCAATCAATACCTGTTACCATCACCTCTTTAGCGGTAATGGCGGCTATTTCACGAATTAAGTCTGGATTATTCGCCGCACCTAAACCAATGTTATGAGGGAAAAGCGTAGCGCCAATAACGTTATTATGACCGTGTACGGCATCTGTGCCCCACATAGTTGGAATTGCATTGCCATCAATACTGTCATCTATAGATGCTTGGTACATATCTTCGGCGAGTTTAATCCAATCTGCAGGCGTGGCATGTTTATCATTATTAGGATAGGCGCCACCACCATTAAGGTAAGAGCCAAATCCATAAGTACGCATATCCTCAACGGTAATATCACGGATCTCAGGTTGGATCATCTGCGCAACTTTCTGCTCAAGTGTCATTGTCGCCATCAAATCAGAAATACGCTTCTCAAGCGCAGCGTCTTTTGTAAATGGAATCGCCAACTCCGGCCAAATAGAAATGTCACCTGAAACAGTCCCAGAAACAATCTTATTGGACACCGTTTGTGACGTTTCAGCTACAGGTGCAGGTTTATCATCACTTACCTTTGGTACTGATTTCTTTGTTTCATCTTCGCCACATGCCGATAAACCCATCACGACAGCTAGCAGAGTGAGTGGCAAGGTTATTTGCTTATTTGCGAATACGTTAGTTGCCTTATCCATAATATTGCCTTTTCTATCCAATCTGCCTTCGCAGAAGATTAATTAATAAAAAACTTGTGGTATTAAGCTTGTGGACGCTTTGCCTTACTGCCAATAAGGCCATAATGGGCAATAAAGGCATAACAAACTAACGGTAAAATAAACGCCATTTGAATACCAAATGAGTCAGCTAGCATGCCTTGTAGTAGCGGCACAATAGCCCCACCCACAATGGCTAAACACAGTACGCCTGAACCTTGACTGGTGTGTTGCTTTAAATCGGTCAGTGCTAAACTGAAAATCGTCGGGAACATGATTGAATTGCATAATCCAACCAACAACAGAGCCCACATCGCAGTCGTGCCCTCAGCAAGCATCGCAACGGCCACTAATAGCACGGCGCAAGTTGCATTAAAGGCCAGTACTTTACCCGCCGCAATTTTTTGCATGACTAATGCGCCAATGAAGCGTCCGACCATGGCACCACCAAAGTAATACGCAATGTATTTAGCCGCTTGCGCTTCAGTAAAGCCACCAATATCAGGTTGAGTTAAAAAGTTAATCAGAAAGCTACCAATACCCACTTCAGCGCCCACATAAACAAAAATACCTACTGCACCTAAAACAAGGTGTGGAAACTTCCAAGCGCTGCCAGTATCAGAAGAAGACTGTTGGGTGTTTTGTTCACTGATACCAAGTACAGGTAGCTTTAAAACAAAGAAAATTATCGCCAGCACACACAATGCACCAGCTAACATTAAATAAGGAACTTGCACTGTACTTGCTTGATGAACGGCTTCAATGGTTGCACTTTCAACAGCAGCTGAATCATCACTGTGACTCATATTGCTAAGAATGAGGTAACTGCCAAAAAACGGCGCGACAGTGGTACCAAGCGCATTGAATGCTTGGGTCATCGTCAGTCTAGAAGAAGCGGTTTCAGCTGGGCCTAACGCACTGACATAAGGGTTCGCTGCAACTTGTAAAATTGTAATACCAGCAGCCAATACAAAAAACGCGCTTAAAAACATCCAATAAGAGGCATAGCTAGCTGATGGATAAAACATCAAGCAGCCAACGCAGGCAATCGCAAGCCCTGTCACAATGCCTTTTTGATAGCCTATTTTGCCAACTAAAGCACCAGCAGGTACGGAAACAATAAAGTAAGCACCGAAGAAGCAAAACTGCACTAACATGGCTTGGGTGTAACTTAATTCAAACATACTTTTTAAATATGGAATTAAGATGTCATTTAAGCAGGTCAAAAATCCCCACATAAAAAATAATGAGGTTAATGCCATCAACGCAAACTTAAAGTTACCGCTTTGATGAACACTTCCCATTTCTGCAGACTCTGCATTTAATGGTGCACTGGCCATGTCATTCCCTCTTTAATTATTATCTATTTATGGTCGATGACTATCTAAGCACTGTAGCTGTACACCTTTAGTAGTACGCAGATAGGCTGTTTCAAGATTTATCTAAATCAATTATTGACCTTTTGTTAATTAATCACTAATCTCGATGTAAGCGCTTTCATTTTTAACATATCGATAACGAAAGTCAACGCTTTTTGTAAGTAATCATTGTAAAAACACTTAGGTATTACCCTGAGTAAAAGACGCTGTAGTTTCGTTGACACAAATACGCCTGAAACATATTAAGTGAATAATAAATATGAAAATTTCTCTACCCGAAAATTCTAAAATGCACTCAAAATCATTTACGTTTGGAGTGGCAACTGCCTCTTTCCAAATTGAAGGAGCAGCAGATTCTCGCTTGCCTTGTATTTGGGATACCTTTTGTGCGACTCCAGATAAAATTCGAGATGGTTCAGACGGTAAGCAAGCCTGCGAGCACGTTGCGCTTTGGAAAGAAGATGTCAATTTAATCGAATCTTTAGGTGTCGAT
Source organism: Shewanella sp. P1-14-1 (assembly GCF_001401775.1). Lineage (NCBI taxonomy): Bacteria > Pseudomonadati > Pseudomonadota > Gammaproteobacteria > Alteromonadales > Shewanellaceae > Shewanella > Shewanella sp. P1-14-1. Next base: position 85,026 of record NZ_LKTL01000003.1, read on the forward strand.
GCTTACCGTTTATCACTTTCGTGGGGAAGAGTGATTAACCAAGATGGCAGCTTAAATCAAGATGGGGTTAACTTTTATATCAACTTAATGGATGAATTAAACCGTCGTGATATCAAAGTGTACGTCACCCTATATCACTGGGATCTACCTCAACATATTGAAGATGAAGGTGGCTGGCTTAATCGAAATACGGCATACCTTTTTCAAGACTACGCGGACAAAATTACTAAAGCCTTAGGTGATAGAGTGTATTCCTACGCCACCTTAAATGAACCTTTTTGTAGTTCATATCTAGGTTATGAAATTGGTATTCATGCACCAGGGCTTGCTACCAAAGCTTTTGGCCGCAAATCTGCGCACCATTTATTACTTGCACATGGATTGGCTATGCAAGTGATTCAAAAAAATAGTCCCCAATCTCTTAATGGTATTGTGCTTAACTTTACGCCATGCTATCCACTGACCCAAAGCGCAGAAGATAAAAAAGCGACACAGATTGCAGATGACTACTTTAACCAGTGGTATATCAAACCCATTATGGATGGTGAGTATCCAGCAATCATTAACGATTTTGCAGCTGGTGATAAACCCGACATTGAACCAGGCGATATGGCAATCATTAGTCAGCCAATCGACTTTTTAGGCATTAACTTTTATACCCGCGCCGTTTATCAAGCATGTAGCGACAATCAATTTGTCCAAATAGATATGAAGGATGCCCCTAAAACAGATATTGGGTGGGAAATTTATCCAGAAGCCTTCACTGACTTATTAACCAGTCTCAATAATACCTACTCATTACCTCCTATTTATATTACTGAAAATGGTGCGGCAATTGACGATCACATTGAAGATAACGCCGTTAACGATATTGACCGCCTAGAATATTATCAAGCCCATTTAAACGCTGTAAATAATGCTATAGAGCAAGGCGTGAAAGTTGATGGCTATTTTGCTTGGAGCTTAATGGACAACTTTGAATGGGCGGAAGGCTATTTAAAACGCTTCGGAATAGTGTATGTTGATTACCAAACACAAAAACGCACCATAAAGCGCAGTGGCTTAGCTTACCGTGACTTTATTAATCAACGCATTGATTAATCGATAAATACTCAAAACCCTACTTAAAAAGAATAATAACCCGAAAGAGGTTTTCAATGATTAGCGTTAAAGAGAAAATAGCCTATGGATTAGGTGATACCGCCAGTAACATCGTGTTTCAAACCGTGATGTTATTTTTAACCTTTTTCTATACTGATATTTTTGGAATTTCGCCGGCATTTGTCGGCACCATGTTCCTTGCAGTACGATTTATCGACGCAATAACCGATCCGCTAATGGGCGCATTAACCGATAGAACCGAAACAAAATGGGGTAAGTTCCGCCCCTACCTTATTTGGTTTGCCCTGCCCTTCGGTATTATCAGTGTTATGGCCTTCACCACGCCAGATTTAGCGGAAGAAGGCAAGATGATCTATGCCTTTGTTACCTACACCGCCCTGATGATGGTTTATACCGCCATTAATATTCCTTATTGTGCATTAGGCGGCGTATTAACCGCAGATCCAAAAGAACGTGTTTCCGTCCAGTCTTATCGCTTTGTGTTTGCCATGATTGGTGGATTAATGGTGTCAGCATTAACCTTACCTTTAGTTGAATATTTCGGACAAGGTGATCAAGCTAAAGGTTATCAGCTTACGATTGCGGCAATGAGTGCCTTGGGCGTAGTGATGTTTATCTTGTGCTTCTTAGGAACCAAAGAGCGCTTACATCCTCCTAAAGATCAAAACCTCAGCTTCAAAAAAGACTTTAAATTACTCTGGCAAAACGATCAGTGGCGCATTCTTTCAATCGCTGCGATTTGGTTATTATCAGGTATGGTATTAAAAACCAGTTTAGCGATTTATTACGTTAAGTATTATTTGAATATGCCTGACTCCATTACCTTATTTATCACGCTTGGAATGATAGGTAATATTTTTGGCTGTATCTTAGCTGAGCCTTTAGCCAAACGAGTCTGTAAAGTAAAAGCTTATATTACCATTCAAATTATTGCTGCTGCGTTATGTATAGCAGCCTACTTTGTATCGGGTGAACAAGTGGAATTGGCATTTGCGCTGTTCATTGTTTGGGGCTTCACCTTCAATATGGGCACCCCATTGCTATGGGCTAAAATGGCGGATGTTGTCGATTACGGCCAGTACAAAACAGGCGTTAGAATTACTGGCATGATTTATTCTTCAATCATTTTCTTTATTAAGCTTGGTGTTGCAATTGGTGGCGCAGCTGCTGGTTGGTTACTGGCTTTTTATGGCTATCAAGCAGATTTAGAGCAAACAGAAGCGACACAACACGGTATTTTGATGTCATTTACCCTTTACCCTGCTGTCGGCTCTATCATCGTAGCCATCGTAATGAAATGGTACACCTTAGATAACAAAGCGGTAAGTCAGGTTCATGCTGAGATTACAGAATAACTATCAATGGGTTAATAGATAAAGCTGTTAGTATAAATTTACTCAGAATTGTATATAGTTAACAACAAACAGCCTTGATACAATTTACACTATCAAAAGAAAATACTGTCAAATTGGCCTGATGATTGAGTTACATTCGTCAATTTATCTGTTTTTTTGATGATTATGCTAAAAGGTTCATGCTAGTCTTATCGGCGTTTTTCGATTTTGACTAGCAAAACAAGTATTAAATAGGGATATATGGCGACTATATATGATGTATCAGTGTTAGCAGGTGTTTCGCTGGCAACGGTATCAAGAGTGATGAATAACAATACTAAGGTCAGTGAAAAAACACGCCAGAAAGTATTAAGCGCAATGGATCAGTTAGGTTATCGACCTAATACCATCGCTCAATCACTAGCGTCTAGTCGCTCAAACAGTGTTGGAGTCTTAGTCTCTCAACTTGATGGTCCATACTATGGCCCTATGATGACCGAGATTGAAACCGCGCTTCGAGCTGGCAATAAGCACGTTATTATTGCCGCTGGCCATAGTGTTGAATCACAGGAAAAAGACGGTGTCGAGTTTTTAATGAGCCGTGGCTGTGATGCGTTGATTCTAGACGTTGAAGCTGTCGATGATGAATACTTGATAAATCTACATAAAGGCAACACTCCCATTGTGCTCATTAACCGCTATATTGAAGAAATCAGTGATTGTTGTGTTTATTTAGATAATGAACTGGGCGGATATTTAGCAACCAAGCATATTTTGAGTCAAGGTCATACTGATCTTGCTTACGTTTCAGGCCCGTTATATAAGCTAGATGCTCAAGACCGTTTACTCGGACATAAACGAGCGTTAAAAGAGTTCAATGTCGACTTTGATAAGACATTATTTTATGAAGGTAACTTCCGTGAATTTGGCGGCAGTGATGCGATGAATCATTTATTAACCATCGATAAGCCTTTCACAGCGGTGGTATGTGCCAGTGATCAGATGGCTTCAGGAGCGATTGCAGTTTGCTTAGAAAGAGGCATGAAAATCCCTGAAGAACTCTCTTTTGTTGGCTACGATAATATTCCTTTTCCACAATATATTTCACCAAAACTCACCACAGTGAACAACCCCATCCATGAAATGGGTAAAATGGCTGCATTTTGGGTGCTTAAGCATGTATATAATGACCCTAAGGCGATAGTCGAAAACACCTTCATCCCGCAACTGATAGTGAGAGACTCTGCGACATCACCACACAAGTAACCTTCGAAATTGAAGACGTTAAGGGAATAGTCTAACTCGCTATTCCCTCATATACTGTTTCCCTATACGCTTTATATTACCCCGATAACCTTAATACTTTGCCAATATCCTCTCTGCCTATTCCTTTAAACAGTTAGCGTTTCCGCAGTAATGAGTACAAGCACAACTGGCATCTCGCCTATCATGATATCCACAAGGTGTTAATATCACCCTCCTTTATCGTTTACTCGCTACCGCTTTATTCCCTATAACCTTCTACTCGCTTTACCGTTATTCACTCTTCACTCTGTGCTCTGTCTAGGTACTCTGTTCAAGTAATATGCCCTGGCACTTTTGTTTTTCAATCGTGTTAATTTCGGTTATTCACTTATCAGGCTTGGTACTCAAGAGCGAACTGACTGATTAATTGAAGCTCAAAAGTGCTTCAGCGTTGCCTAGAGGCTAACGTCTCTTTTTAAGTGCCCTAAGTAGCCAGCTGAAACATGACTAATCGCACCAAATAACGGGCAAAGAAACCTTAAATCGGAACCCGTTAAATCAGTATATTGTCTTGATTTAAAAATGATGATTTTAAATTTGCAACAAACCAAACTCCCTACCTTAAAATTTACAATAAAAATGTAAGCGCTATCACAAAAATATTTCTTTTTTATTTCTACAAAAAAAAGCACAAAAAATAAATTTAAATCAATTAAAACAATAAGCTAAAAAATTTTACTTTATCCTTTTATAAAAACAAGGTTAACAAGTTGTGACTTTTTATCGTAATTATTGTTGACGCTGTTAACAAATTAATCTAATTTTATGTAAGCGCTTACATTAACTTTTACATAAAGGCTTTTAAAAGCGTTTACAAATGATGAATAAAACACATTACGTGAATGCGTAATCCGAATAAAAAAATCAGAGAGTAGTAGCCTGAGATCTAGTCGAGGGGAGACTTAGATGAAATCTAGAACATTCAAAAAGACCAGAATTGCCACTAGTTTGTCGGTAGTACTGAGTGCAAGCACCATGATGCCTGCATTTGCAGCAGACGAAGTCGCTGCAGATGAAAACATCGAGGTGCTTCAGGTCACTGGTATTCGTGGAAGCTTAATTAAATCAATGGATTTAAAAAGAAGCTCTGACGGTATCGTTGATGCGATTAACGCAGAAGATATTGGTAAATTCCCGGATAGTAACTTAGCAGAATCTCTGCAACGTATTACTGGTGTATCTATCGACAGACAAAATGGTGAAGGTAGCCGAGTGTCTGTTCGTGGTTTCGGTGCAGACCAAAACTTGGTTATGCTGAACAATCGTCAAATGCCAGTAACCACAGGTTCGCGTTCATTCGACTTCGCCAATATTGCTTCTGAAGCAATTAGTGCTGTTGAAGTTGAAAAAACCAGCCAAGCGAAAAACTCAACCGGTGGTATCGGTGCAACCATTAATGTTCTAACTCATCGCCCTTTAAGCTCTCCAGGTCTTAAAGCCACATTTGGTGTTAAAGCCGTTGATGACACATCAACAGATGAAGGCTCTGTAACACCTGAATTATCAGGTTTATATTCAAATACCTTTGCTGATGGCAAATTTGGTATTTCTATCTCTGCAAGTTACCAAGAACGTGAAAGCGGTAATCAGCAAGCGCAAGTGGGTACAGGCTGGCGAAGTTTCCCTGGTATTGTTGACCAAGACTGGGGTGGCGATAACGCTGAATGGGGTGGTGTTCCAAAAGACGATAACCAAATCAACCGCCCTGGCGAAGATGACGTATATGCAGTTCCTCAAACCACGGTTTACCGTTTTGAAGAGCAGCAACGTACTCGTACAAATGGTCAATTAGTACTGCAATACGAGCCAATTGACTCATTACGTGCAACATTAGATTACACCTACATGCAAAATGATGTTGATACTCAATCTCATGATGTTTCTGCATGGTTTAACTTCGTACCAACACAAGAAAGTACTTGGTCTGACGGCCCAGTATCTTCGCCACTTGTTTACTCTGAAACTTACCCTGATGGCGGCGCCGATTTATCAATGGCAGCTGGTGATTACGGTACCCGAGATGAAAGTGGCTCATTAGGCTTTAACTTAGAGTGGGATGCAACAGATAATTTATTCTTATCATTGGATTACCACACTTCAGAAGCTGAACGCTCACCAAACAACAAAAATGGTAGTAACAGTAACTTAAGTACAGCAGCATTTATTCGTACAAGTGCAGCGACTGACTTTACTGGTGATGTACCCGTTCTCGCTGTGGGTGGCGGTAATGCCGTTCGCCCTGAAGATATGCGCGTGACCGGTTCTGTATTTGGTAACGCTCGTAATAAATCTGAAATTGAACAATTACAAATTAACGGTACTTACGTATTTGAAGAAGCGGGTAGTATTGATTTCGGTATCGCTGCAACTGACGTTAATAACCATTCTCAATCAGTTAACGTTCAACGTAATGACTGGGGTGGTGTAGGTGCTGAAGGCGACTTTGACCCTTCATGGTTCCCTGCAGATAGTGTTCAAGATAAGTTTGATGGTTCACAAGGTGACTTCTCTGATTATCAAGGTTCTGCCTCTATTGACCCACAAGACGTTATCTTCTTATGGGACTTTGAAGCAGTAAGAGCACGTGCAGCTGAATTATACGGCTCAACGGCGATTGGTGATTGTGGTAATGGTTTCTGCCCATCGACTGATTACGCTAGCGATACTGACCGCTTCACTCAAGAAGAATCTCAATCTGCTTACGTACAATATAACTACGAAGGCGAGCTTGGTGATATGCCATTTGATGTTCACTTAGGTTTGCGTTACGAGAAAACCGATGTTGAATCTAAGTCCGCAGTATCATCGTACGATCAAGCGACTTGGATTGCGGAAACTGAGATTGCTCTAGAAAGTACAACGGCTGATAACCGCGTATTTGGTACTCAAACAGGCTCATACGATTACTTACTACCAAGCTTTAACTTCAACATTGAAGTGGTAGAAGATATCTATTTACGTGCAGCTTACAGTGAAACCATTGGTCGTCCAGATTATACCTCTATTCAAGGTGGTACGTCGGTAGGCACACTCGCTAACCGTGGTGGTGGTAGTGGTGAAAGTGGTAACCCAAGTTTATTACCGCTTGAATCAACTAACTATGATTTCTCTGGTGAGTGGTACTATGCTGAAGGCAGTTATGTTTCTGTTGGTTACTTCCGTAAAGACGTAACAAACTTCATTGACAGTAACCCTGTTAATTCAAATATCTACAACATTCCGGATCCATCAAATGGTGTTTACGTTCAAGAAGCCATTGCTGCAGGTGCAACAACCGCAATTGAGCAACGCCAGTGGATTTATGATAACTACGGCGCAACAGATCCAAACGTTACGTTAAACCCTGATAACGGTAATATCGAAATTACAGGTAACCCTGGTGACCCTGATTTAAACTTCGTGATTACCACACCGTCTAATAGCAGCGACAGCTCAGTTATTGATGGTTGGGAGTTTGCGGTACAGCACTTCTTTGGAGAGTCTGGTTTCGGTATGCAAGCTAACTACACGTTAGTGAATGCGGGTGATTCTTATGACAACTTCAACTTAAACCGTCCAGGTGATGAGCCACAAAACGTATTAACTAATATCAGTGATACAGCGAACGTTGTTGCTATCTATGAAAACTACGGTTTCTCAGCTCGTCTTGCTTGGAACTGGCGTGATGAGTTCTTGAACTCAACTGGTGACGGTACAGGTGCTAACCCATCTTACACTGAAGAATACTCGCAAGTTGACTTCAATATTGGTTACGACATCGCCGCAGTTGAAGGCTTAACAGTATTCTTCGAAGGGTTAAACATTACTGAAGAGAATACTCGAACTCATGGTCGTTCAAGTACTCAAGTACTTAACTACACACAAACAGGAGCTCGATACAGTCTTGGCGCTCGTTATACATTCTAACGTGTGCACCTTTTGCAAAATGTAAACTAAGGTCGTTTGAGGTGACTATTATGGTCACCTCTTTTTTAAGCTACATCCGTTAGCAACAAGGACGTTGCACCTTTTTTAAATTTCATTTTGATTTTTATTAATACAAATTATTACGCTATACCTCTTGTAAGTGATTGAAAAATATTCAATGCTAAATAAACTCAAAATCACATTATTCTTAGTAACAAACATTTCAATACAGCCTTAACGATAAAACAAAACAATAATAGGCAGATTATGGAACACGCGATAAGAGACATCATTATTGTTGGCGGCGGCACTGCGGGATGGATTACCGCTGGCATTTTGGCTGCTGAACATAACGCTGACAATGGCAAATTATCGCCCTCCCCTAAGCTCAACATTACATTAATTGAATCACCAGATGTTGCCACTATTGGTGTTGGTGAAGGCACTTGGCCTTCAATGCGCACGACGCTGAAAAAAATCGGTATCAGTGAAACTGAGTTCTTAATCAGCTGCGATGCAAGCTTTAAACAAGGCTCTCGTTTTATCAATTGGACCCATAGCCCAGACGCTGATCTAACCAAGCAACCCCGAGATCATTACCTTCATCCATTCAGTTTACCAATTGGCACTAACGAAATTGATTTATGCCCTTTTTGGCTGCCTCACCGTCAACAAGTCAGTTTTGCTGACGCTGTTGGCCAACAAAACCAACTGAGTATGCAGGGCTTGGCACCTAAACAAATTACTACCGGTGAATACCAGTTTCAAAACAACTACGGTTACCATCTCAATGCGGGTAAATTTAGTCAGTTACTGCAACAACATTGTACCGAAAAGCTCGGTGTAACTCATATTCAAGACCATGTCAGCGATATTCAAAAAGCTGAGAATGGCGATATTCGTTCATTAGTCACTCAACATTCAGGCGAGCTGACAGCAGACTTCTTTGTTGACTGTACAGGGGTAAAATCTTTGCTACTCGGTGAGCAAATGCATGTACCGTTTGTATGTCAAAAATCAGTGTTATTTAACGATTCAGCGTTAGCGATTCAAGTCCCTTACCCAACTGATGATACTGAGATTGCTTCATGCACTCATTCAACCGCACAAACCAATGGCTGGATATGGGATATCGGCTTACCGACAAGACGTGGTGTGGGCCATGTGTATTCGTCTAGCCATACTGATCAAGCGCAAGCTGAACAGCAATTGATTGACTACTTAAGACCCAGTGTCAATGTTGACCTCGATAACCTTGATATTAGAAAACTATCAATAGCACCAGGTCACCGAAAAATTTGCTGGAAAAACAATTGTATGGCAATTGGTATGGCATCGGGCTTTATTGAGCCGTTAGAAGCCTCTGCATTAGCATTAGTTGAATGGAGCGCCAATACCTTAGCGCAGCAACTACCTGCCAATAGACAAGTTATGGATATTGTTGCCACTAGAGTCAATCAACGATTTTCTCAGCATTGGCAACAAATTATTGAATTTTTAAAGTTACATTACGTATTAAGTCAGCGCAGCGATAGTGATTATTGGCATGATCATCGAGAGTCATCGACCATACCAGAATCATTGCAACAGCAGATAGCGCTATGGCGAACCCAAACGCCCAATAAGCATGATATTCAGCACACTGACGTGTTATTTCCCGCTGCAAGTTTTCAGTTTGTATTATACGGAATGGCGTTTGAGACCCATGTGCCAACTCACCTAAAACCAACGCTTCAACAGCGTGCTCAGCAGTTGTTTACTGAAAATATCAAGCGAACCCAGGGATTAAAGCAAATCCTGCCAACCAATCGCGAGCTGCTCAATAAAATTCGTCAATATGGCTTGCCCCATATTTAGCAACAAAATAACAATATCTGTTTTCTTTTGAACAATTGAAAAACAGCAAAAACCAATAATATTTGATTAGGATGTCAGCATGAACAAACCAGTATTACTCAACAGTGTCGATCATAAAGATATTAAAATTATTACCGAACGCTCAGAAAAGTACGGTGATAACCTATGGTATACAGTGACTTTTCCGGCTGAATTCAGAAGTGTTCAAGCGCACTATCCCATCTTTTTTCAAAAAGACAGTAATACAGGTCAGTTTTACTCTGTTGCCATGTTTGGTTTTCAACATAAAGAGAATTTGTTTTTACAAGATGGCAAATGGCAAGCATCTTATATCCCGCTTACCGTTCGTCGTCAGCCATTTTTAATCGGCCAACAAACTATTCAAGAAGACGGTGTAGAGCAAGTACAACGTGTGATTCACCTTGACCCTAATCATCCTCGTATTAATGAAACTGAAGGTGAGCCGCTATTTTTTCCATACGGCGGTAATACGCCTTATTTAGATGAAGTCGGTGAAATGCTTGAAGTGATCCATCATGGGTTAATTGACAGTAAACAGTTCATTGAAACGCTCATCAAGCTAGAACTGCTCGAATCATTCACTTTAGATATTGAACTTGATAATGGCGCCAAGCACCAAATGATTGGTTTTTACACCATCAATGAAGAAACCTTAGCAAGCTTACCTGCCGAAACTTTAGGTGAGCTGCATCAAAACGGCTATTTGAGCGCAATTTATATGACGTTGGCATCACAATCCAATATCAGACAATTACTCAACTTTAAAAATGCACAATAGATAGCAATGTCTCGTTAGGATTATTTAAAAGGTTGTAGTCAATGGAAAAAAAGCAGGCAGTCAGGGTCATTGATAACACTGAAATCAGTCATATTTTAAAAGTGATTGATAACACAGATGAGCCTGTGATTTTTAAAGGCGCATGTGCCCATTGGCCTATTGTGCAAGCAGGACAACAAAGTGCAGAAGCCGCCGCACAATACTTACTGACATTTTATCAAGAAGCACCAGTTACCGCCTATTATGTTTCACCAGAGCATAAAGGGCGCGTTTTTTATAACGAGCAAGTCAATGGTTTTAACTATCAAGCAGCGCAGCTAAACTTACGCCAAGTCATTGATAAGCTATTTACCCATAAAGACGATGCCCTTCCACCCAGTATTTATATGGGATCAACAGAAATTAATCAGTTTCTGCCAGGGCTTGCTGCTGAAAACAGTCTAACATTTGACAAGATTCATCCTCTGACAAGTGTGTGGTTAGGCAATCAATCTCGCATTGCGACGCATTTTGATTTTCCTCAGAATCTAGCCTGTAACGTTGTGGGAAAGCGAACATTTACCTTATTCCCTCCTGAGCAAGTAGGCAATTTATATACTGGCCCAATGGAATTTGCACCCGGCGGCCAAGAAATCAGTATGGTGGATTTTGATAATCCTGACTTTGAAAAATTCCCCAAATACCAACATGCCCTCAACGCTGCTCAAACTGCCGAGCTAGAGCCTGGCGATGTACTGTATGTTCCAAGCATGTGGTGGCATCAAGTCAGTGGTATCGAAGCATTTAATGTACTCATTACCCATTGGTGGCGAGATACACCCGCTTACCTAGGAAGACCCAATAACGCCCTAGCACTGGCAATGCTCAGCTTACGCTCTTTACCTAAAGCGCAACGACAAGCTTGGAAGGCGCATTTTAATCATTATATTTTTGACCATGATGACGATGACGTTTCGCACATACCAGATTCAGCTCAGGGCATGCAAACTAAGCCACTGGATGAATTAAACGCACGTAAGTTAAGAGCAGACTTAATAAACAAGCTCAAGCGGTAATCGCCTCTGTGATACTAATGTGCGGCCATTTGATTTACACAAACAGCAACTTAACGAACAAAATCAACAACGAAAATAAAATTACCTCGGGTATAAGTTGATTCAAAGGACATTTTGTTATGCAAAAGCAAGCTTCAAATACAACAAGTTCAAACAAACCGATTAAAAAAGTCGTGATTGCCGGTGGTGGTACTGCGGGCTGGATGGCTGCAGCTGCATTAACAAAGTTACTGGGAAAACACCTAGAAGTGGTGCTGGTTGAGTCAGACCAAATAGGCACCGTTGGGGTTGGTGAAGCCACGATTCCAACGCTACACATCTTTCACCGTTTACTTGGCATAAAAGAACAAGATGTCATGGCTGCGACCAATGCAACCTTTAAGCTCGGAATTGCATTTGAAAACTGGCATGACGTAGGTAAAGATTATATTCACTCCTTTGGATTTTTAGGCAAAGACTGTTGGGCATGTGGATTTCAACATTTTTGGCTCAAAGGGCAACAACGCGGTATCGTCAGCCAAATTGGTGATTACTGTACCGAGCATTTAGCGGCTCGTGAGGGGCGTTTTGCCGTATTACCTAATCAAGATTACAACCATGCCTACCATATGGATGCCACATTGTACGCCAAGTTCTTAAGGGGTATTGCTGAGCAACATGGCATCACCCGAATTGAGGGCAAAATTAAAGAAGTCCTCCAGCATGATGATACTGGTAATATTCGCGGATTAGCCCTTGAATCAGGAGACGTTATCGAGGGTGATTTGTTTCTTGATTGCACTGGATTTAGAGCGCTGTTAATTGAGCAGACTCTCAATACCGGCTTTGATGACTGGAGTCACTGGTTACCTTGCGACAGCGCCATTGCGGTGCAAACTAAAACCACTGAAAAACCGATTCCTTATACTCGCTCAATTGCGCGAGAATCAGGCTGGCAATGGCGCATTCCACTGCAAAGTCGTACAGGCAATGGCTTAGTATTTTGCAGTAAGTACATGAGCGATGAAGAAGCTAAAGCCACCTTGATGGACAATATCGAAGGTGAACCATTAACAGACCCTCGTGTCATCAAATTCCGCACAGGTAGCCGCCGTAAAACCTGGCATAAGAACTGTGTTGCTATAGGTCTATCTTCCGGGTTCTTAGAACCCCTAGAGTCCACCAGCATTCATTTAATTCAACGTGGCATTGTGCGCTTATTGCAAATGTTCCCTTCTCAAGGGCTCGTTGAAGAAGACATTAATGAGTTTAATGAACAAACTCGCACCGAAACTGAAAATATTCGCGACTTTATTGTTTTGCATTACAAAGTCACTGACCGAACTGATAGCCGATTCTGGCGTTATTGTAAAAACATGAGCGTACCTGCATCACTTCAACACCGAATCGATATGTTTGATGCATCTGGCAAAGTATATAAACATGGTAATGAGTTATTTGGTGAGAGCTCTTGGATTCAAGTCATGATGGGACAGGGTCTTGCTCCAAAACAATACCACCCAATTGTTGACATGATGGAAGATGATGAGCTAGAAAACTTCCTTGCATCAATAAAGGCAAAAGCAAAACAAAAAGTAGCAAACTTGCCTGATCATTATGATTTCGTGCAGCATTACTGCAAGTCAAAAATGCTGTAAGTCTGCAATGCAGTGAGTAAGCTAGGAACGTTATTAAGTCACTAAATGAAGTGTAAAGGTAGAGTATGACAAGTTCTCAATCACAGCGTCAGCGGGCGCAAGATATGAAAAATCTCGATTCATTGGTGTTAATCAACAAGCCTTTGAACCCTGAGATCCATTATATCGGTGAGCTGCAAACGCCTGTGATTGTTATCGATGACTTTACAACCGATTTATCAGCGTTACAGAATTATGCTAACCAAATCGACTTTAATCTCGATAAAGGCTCTTACTATCCAGGTGTTAGAGCCAAGCTCCCTAGAGACTACGTCATTGAAGTGCTAAATCAGGTATTTCAGCTGATTTACGATGTCTATAAAATCCCTAAAAACTTGCGTATCAAGCCGCAAGCGACCTACTTTTCATTGATAAACCGACCACCGGAAAGTTTAACGACTTTGCAGCGTATTCCTCATTTTGACACCCCAGCGCCATATTATTTTGCATTATTACAATACCTTAATGACAGTACACATGGCGCCACGGCTTTTTTTAAGCATCAACCAACAGGTTATGAGCGAATTACACAAGCGAATATGGATAATTATTTTCGCGCTGCTGAGCCCTATTTACAGGCGTTAGCGCCCTTTCCTGCGAAATACTTCGTTGACAGTAATGAATACTACCAGCAATACCATCAAGTCGATTACAAACAACATCGATTAGTCATTTACCCTGGAAACTTATTGCACTCAACCTTAGTTAATCAACAAACGGATATAGATAGTAATCCAAGTTCCGGGCGCTTAACCGCCAATATATTTATCAATGTGACATAAGCGTTGAGCAAATTATCTCGTTATTCGAATTCACTAATTCGAATCCACTAATTCGAAACCAGCTGCAGTGAATAACCAAATTAAATAAAAATAATCAGCAAGGACTCTGACATGACAATGAAACATCGCCATAAAATGAAAGCGCTTACAGAAGATATTAAACACGCCCTGGTTGTTTCCCTTTCGGCATCAATGCTTATCAGTACTTCCAGCAGTTTCGCTCAATCAGATGGGATGAACACTAATCAGAACCATGCGCTTTCTGTATTAAGCCAATCTGAGCAGCAGCGTTTACAGACACGACTATCGAAAGTAGAAGCTGAAATTGAAAGATTACTGCCACAACTGACTTTAGAAGAAAAAGTCTCCTTAGTGCATGCAGGGGGTAAATTTCATATCCCAGCTATCGAGAGACTCAATATTCATGAAATGTGGATGTCGGATGGGCCTCACGGCGTACGCTATGAAATTGACAGAAATTCTTGGGCACCAGCAGGCTGGACTAATGACTACTCGACCTATTTACCACCACTTACCGCTGTCGCAGCAAGTTGGGATCCGAACATGGCGAGCTTACATGGCAATGTGCTTGGCGCTGAGGCTCGCCACCGTAATAAAGACCTCATACTCGGCCCAGGTGTCAACTTGGCTCGTTTACCTCTTTACGGTCGTAATTTTGAATACATGGGTGAAGATCCTTATCTCGCTGCAGCCTTGGTTGTCCCCACAGTCAAAGCCATTCAAGCCAACGATGTTGGTGCAACTGTCAAACACTATGCCCTAAACACTCAAGAACTAAATCGCACTGGAGTGAATGCAAAACCCGATGAACGCACATTACGTGAAGTTTACCTGCCCGCTTTTGAAGCTGCAGTTAAAGAGGCCAACGTTTATGCCATCATGGGAGCATATAATGAATTTCGCGGAACTAACGCTAACCAAAGTCATCACCTTATTAAAACCATCTTAAAAGGTGAATGGGGCTACGAGGGCGTGTTGTTGACTGACTGGAATGTCGATATTAATACCTATGACGCTGCGATGAATGGCCTTGATATTGAAATGGGCACAGATGTCGCAAGTTATGATGAGTATTTTCTCGCAACACCGCTGCTAAACATGATAAAAGCTGGCAAAGTGCCTGAGTCAGAGCTTGATGATAAAGTACGCCGAATTCTTAGAGTACAATTAAGTATTGGCATGATGGATAAACAGCGATTGTCAGGTGAGCGTAATACTCAGGCTCACCGAAATAATGCGCGCACCATCGCTACTAATGGAGTGGTACTGCTTAAAAATGACGGTAAAGTGCTGCCTTTAGATGCCAAAAAAGTTAACAATATCTTAGTGCTTGGCCCTAATGCAGATAAACGTCACGGCTTTGGTGGCGGCTCATCAGAAGTAAAAGCATTGTACGAAATCAGCCCATTAGACGGACTCAAGGCCAAGTTTAAACAAGCAGGAAAAAACGTTAATATTCAGCATATGCGCCCTGCAAGTAGTCAGTTTATGCCTATCCCTAATGATTACCTTACGACACGTCATTGGACAGGCACCCCTTCTTGGCAGATTAACTACTATGCCGATAAACAACTTAATCAGCTAACCAGTGAATCTTGGATTGCCGATCCCCAATTCGATGCCAAAAATCAGCCTCAAAATGTTGAGATAAAAGCCAATATTAAGCCAGTTGAATCAGGTAAGCATACCTTAAAAATACTAGCGGATGGCGATGTTAGCCTTGCTGTTAATGACAAGGTATTAGTCAATAAAAAAGCAAATCCAGCCAACATTATCGAGTATGTCATTGAGCTCACCGCTGAAGAGACCTATGCCATTAGATTAATTTATCAAGGTCAACAGCAAGTCACTTTAGGCTGGGAAACGCCAAACAGTTTATATAACGATGAAGCTGAATATTTAGCAGCAGCCAAAAATGCCGATGCCGTGTTGTATTTTGGCGGCCTGAGCCATGCTGATGATCGTGAGTCCATTGATCGCCCAGATATGAAGCTTCCAGGTCAACAAGATGAAATTATCAATAAACTCCTTGCGGTTAACCCGAATACTGTTGTGTTTATCATTGGAGGCTCGGCAGTTGAAATGCCATGGGCAGACAAAGCTAACGCTATTGCTTGGGGCTGGTACGGCGGAATGGAAGCGGGCCATGCTTATAGTGACATCCTCTTTGGCGATGCCAACCCAAATGGAAAAATGCCTATCACATTACCTAAGTCATTACAGGACACCGCACCGATAGCGTTGAATGATTACAATGAAACGGAGTCGTTATATTCCGAAGGCGTATTTATTGGTTATCGCTGGTTTGAGCAACAAAAAATTGCTCCTGCATTCCCTTTTGGCCATGGCTTATCATACAGTCAATTTAGTTATGACAATATCAAGCTATCTAAAAGTACAATGGCTGAAGGTGGCACAATGACCATTACAGCAGACATTACTAATACTAGTGGCATTGATGGTGCCGAAGTCGCGCAACTATATCTTCATGACGTAAAAGCCAGCGTCTCGCGTCCACAAAAAGAGCTAAAAGGTTTTGATAAAATATGGCTCAAAGCGGGCGAAACGGGCCAAGTTAGCTTTACTTTAACTCAGCGAGACCTGTCTTTTTGGGATATTAACTCAAATGATTGGCTTGCTGAGGCGGGGAAATTTACTGTAATGCTTGGCTCATCAGTAGAAGATATTCGTTTGCAAAAAAGCTTTAACTATCAAAAATAGCAAGACGGCTTGCTAGACGAATCTTATCCAGCATTTAAAACAGCGTATACCGATTGAGTGACTCACGGTTTACGCTGTTTTTGATTTAGGCCTTTGTAACATCATTAAGTGAAATTGTTTTAAATACGCCCAATAACCCGATACCAAAAATCACATAAAACAACTTCATTGCTGAAAACTCTACTGTTACAGCAGATGCCTCAAGGTGACTTGAAAGTGCTTTAGCAGAAAACACCTCAACGACAGTTAATAGAAACGGATACGTAATCAGTAATAAAGCGGAAAGCTTCAATAGGTGAATAGACGTTGGACGCGCGATAAACCCAGCAATGCTTACCAAAGATAAGCCCATCACGGTATTACTCAACAATAATAATCCTGCAGCGACTCTAACTTGAGCCTCATTAGCATCACCAGCAAAAGGATAAACCTCGACAATTTCAGTCAAATAACTTGCGGGTTGAATTAATCCCCATAATGGATACAAAACAACGACGCTTGCAGCGATATATAACAATCCTTTGATAGCACGCATTTTCCTTCCTTTGATGTTTATCTAATGGTCAATTTCTAACGTCTGTTTACTATAGGCTCGTATTTTATACGTCATACTTTATGTAAACTTTGGTCGTTTTTATGACATTAATGTCAGCTTCAAGTTCAACCGTGAGCCCTAATCTTTAAGCTATTGTTTTTTGGGTTTCAACATAAAAGCAACGACAAGCTACATCACAAAGGCAAAAATATCAAATAAATACCCCTTTCCTTGCTCAATTTGGCCAAAAGGAAAAGCAAGAGAAAAAGGCGCATAAAAAGGAAAAAACTCAAACGGAGTCAAGGGTCTAATTACCTGCGATGCCATGAGTAATAACACTAAGCTAATGCCTCCTTTATCACCATAAAGACTACTAAGCGTGCCAATAATGGGAATAACAATAAATATAATGGCATAAATAAATTGTTGCCAAATTGTCTTGTCTGCATATGAAAACAATAATAAACACCCTGCTATCAAGGCATATATACTCAGCGTGATGGCTGTTAATTTGTGTACCACGTTCAATCCTTGTTTTGCGAGAGTCTATGCCAAAAAGTATTCACTCACTGACTCTATCCCATCTGCTTCATCCGTTAATCCGTTCTTATGGTTAATGCGCTTGTAATGACAGCTTCTATTTCACTTCAACCATGCCAATAGTGCAAATATTTGATACTTCTGGCCCTAATATGCGTATTTAGGCATCGATTGATGCCATAGGATTAACACTATTAATTTAACAAGGTAACCGTTTTTTAGTCGCCAGCACAGGGGAATAGTGACATGAATAATAATCGCCCGATAAATCGATGCCCTATTAACCCTACTGACCAGTTGCCTGATGTTTTTGAACAAGCACGTATTACAAAAGGATTGGGTTTCATTGAAGATCAGGATGATCCTGTGACGATGATTTTAGGGTTAAAAGACGTACGAAAGTGTGCTCATAACTGGAAGATATTCCAATCTGGGGCAGTTCCAGGGCGCATCGTTGTTCCTTCAGAAGTCAGTATTAGAGAGACAAGGCAAATTCCTTTTGAGCTCGACCCTCCAGAGCATAAGCAATTTCGTGATTTACTTAATCCATGGTTTAAAAGACCACTGGAACAAGGCTATATCAACTCATTACAACAAATCATTGCAGAACTCGTTGATGATGTTATTCACAATGGTTCGACCGATATTGTGAGCGAATTTTCGCTAAAACTACAATCTCGGGCACTCACTTTGCTTTTAAATGTACCTTATGAAGAATCCTTAGTCTGGATTAATTGGGGCACCCATGTGTTTCGCAGTAACGAGTCAGAGTTAGACGGCGAAAAAGCCGCAATCTTATACGATTATATTGATAATCAAATTGAATTAGCCATAAAAATGCCAAGCGACAGCCTTTACTCATCCTTACTTAGTGCCTGTATCGACGGTAAAAAGCTATCTAAAGAGCAAATTAAAGGCGTGATGATATTAACCTTTGCAGGCGGCAGAGATACGGTGATTAATGCTGTCACCAATACCATTGCCTACTTTGCCAGTCAGCCATCGTCTCTTTCTCGACTCAGAAAAGAGCCCGAAATTATACCCAGAGCTGTCGAGGAATTAATTCGCTATTTTTCACCGTTAACTCATATGGGCCGAGTCGTTACCCAAGATACAGATGTGGCTCAGCAGGGAGTGACAGCTGACTCACGGATATCACTTTGCTGGGCTTCAGCAAATCGCGATGCCTCGGTTTTCGAACAACCAAATGAAGTCATTTTAGATAGAAAAATTAACCCTCATGTCGCTTTCGGCTTTGGAACACATAACTGTCTTGGAGCCACCCATGCAAGGCAAATAATCAAGACGCTCATCACGACACTAACCAATAAAGTTGACACGATTGAGGTGCTATCACAACAAGATAACATCGAAGACTGGGGCGCATTTCAGCGAAAAGTCGGCTATGAGCAACTGAACGCGATATTCAGTCCTTACCGATAACACCACACTAAATATAGAAGGAATTTACCATGGCAAAAATTACATTTATTACTTCAAATGAACAATCAACAACAGTTGAAGGACATCAGGGTTCAGTCATGGAGCTAGCAGTTGAAAATAACATTGAAGGCATTGATGGAGATTGTGGCGGTGTTTGTTCTTGCGCTACCTGCCATGTATATGTGGCCTCTGATCAACTTGATAAAACAGGTGCTATCAGTGAAATCGAGAAAGACATGTTAGAGCTTGATGATAATGTCACAGAATTAAGCCGGCTTTGCTGCCAGATAACGCTATCTGATGACTTAGACGGTCTTATATTAACCGTAGCGCCATAGCGCGATAGTTTTTCGCAATAGTCGCTACCCACTCAATTCACCCAATAACGATTAACTTCAACCACGGTATTTCATTAAACAGGCCAAATATGACTATTCAACTTACTGATAATGCAATACAGACGTTAACCCAAAATGATACCTGTGTGATCATTGGCGCAAGTCATGGCGGCGTTAACCTTGCTTTTTCACTGAGAAAACAAGGTTGGCAAGGTAATATTATCTTGATTGATTCAGATCCAAATTTGCCCTACCACAGACCTCCTTTATCGAAAGCTTTCTTACTTAATCATAATGTGAATGAATGCGCTAGCCATAAAAACCATCTTGAACCCAGCAGTATTCAACTAAAATCCCCAGATAGTTATCGCAAGCAAAACATCACCCTTAAATTGGGGCTCACGGTAACGGAAATTAATAGAAACGCCAAACAAGTGACATTAAGTAATGGTTCAAAACAAGCTTATGACAAGCTCGTATTAGCCACAGGAGCAAGACCTTTTATTCCACCAATTTCGGGCTTAAAAGCTTGTAAAGATGCTTTTTGTTTAAGAACCGTTAGTGATGTCAGCCGCATTAAGCAGGCCTTAGTAACAAGTGAGCAAAAACGCGTCGTTATTATTGGTGGCGGTTATGTAGGACTAGAAACCGCTTCTTCATTAAAAAAGCTTGGTGCAACGGTGACGGTATTAGAAAGAGAGCCACGTATTTTAGCTCGAGTCACTGCCCCGTTAATGTCTGAATTTTTTACCCAATTACATCAAGAAAATCAGGTTGAGGTATTAACCGACAAGTTAGTTCAACAAATCAGCACATCAAATTTGAATAATGATAAAAATATGCCATTAGCACATAAGATTACCTGCGCAGATGGCAGCAGCTATATTGCGGATGCCATTGTGATTGGCGTTGGTATTACAGTTAACACTGAGCTTGCCAAAGCGTGTGGGATTAAACTCGCATCTGATATGCCTAATGAGCAGGCTAATCATAATGAAGCAAATGGAAATGGCCGTGATAAACCTAAAAGCCCCTCCAAATCTGGGATATGGGTAAACGCTTCATTGCAAACCAGTGACGAGAATATTTTTGCAATTGGTGATTGCACATATCATCACAATCCACATTATGACCGTATGATTCGGCTTGAATCAGTACAGAACGCAGTTGAACAAGCCAAAGTTGCAGCAAAGGTGATTGCACAAAACCAAAAAGATCACTATTCAACAGCGCATTCAATGCGTATTGAAGCAACATTGAATGAAATTGAAAAGTTAACATACCAAGCCATACCTTGGTTTTGGTCTGATCAATTTGATACTAAATTACAAATGGTTGGCTTAGCCCAAGGCTATGATGAAATCATTAAACAAGTTGAAGAAAACAAGCCAACGTCATTTTCAGTTTGGTACTTTAAAGGAGATACTTTACTCGCTGTCGATGCTATCAATCATGCAAAAGCCTATGTGCTTGCTACTAAGATTATCCAAAACAAATCCAATGTAAATAAAGCTAAATTACAAGACAGCTTATTAGCGACTAAAGTGGAGCAGCTCATTTTAAATTAATAATGAATATATGATTAATTAAGTAATACATTAGTTTCGATGACTTTAGTTTCGATAACTTTGCTCATCAGCAATTTGCTGAACAAGTAATGCCATTATCTGCTCAGCTTTTTGGGGCTCACCTGAAGCTGAAAGTATATGTGCTGCGCATTCTGCAGTACATAATCCCCCTTCAACTTGATTTCGTCTAAGTTGATAAATCGACTCATGCTGGCTAGATATCGAGATTTTTTGTAACGCCTTTAGGTAGTTACTGCGATTATATATTTTGCGTGCCTCTTGCCATGTTGCATCGATGAGTATTAACGCATCAAACTTATCTTGATTTGTTTTTTGCTCTTGCTCTCGGTTTTGATCTTGGTTTCTCTCTTGGTGTTGTTCTTGTCTATGTTCTTTAATTTGCGCAACGTTTGTATGCATTTGGCAAAGTGATTGTTGAGCCGTCGCTTCTGGTACTTTAGCATCACTGAGTTGTTGATTATCAGGATACAATAATCCCACTTTGCAGGTGTTAATCATATTCAATAATTGAAGATCAGGGTTTACTCTATCCCAAACCACGACCAAGGCATCGTCTTTTAAAATGGTGGTCACGCATCTGCCAGTATTATTTAACCGACGGATTTCTTTTTGGTGAGTAAGTAGCACTATCTTCATATAAGGAGCCAAGGTAAATAGGAATAAGAATAGGGATATCGCAGTATTTGCAGTCTGTTTTACAAACTGAATGTTATCACTATTCAGAGTGATAGCTCCAATACACTAGCGAAAAAAACAGGTACAATTCAGCGACGAAATACCTTAAATCACACTCAGCTTGATTGATAACAGCGATAAGTAGGGAACTTAATAAACAATGGAATTGCAGCAATCATTAAGCCTACTCTTTACCATGTTAGTACTGGCTATCATTCCTGGGCCAGTGGTATTTGCAATTATTTCACGGTCATTTTCACATGGCCTTCTTGCGGCCATGCAGCTGTTTTTAGGGGTATTAATTGCTGATTATATTTTCATTTGCACTGCTTTATTTGGCTTATCTGCTTTAGCCAATGCAATGGGGCCCAGTTTTATCGTCATAAAATATGTCAGTGCGGCTTATCTTTGTTGGTTAGGCTTTCAATTATTTCAAGCTCAGCGTCAATCTAATCCAATGGCCACTGGGACAAAAACATCGGCTTATCAAAACCTAATGACAGGATTAATGATTGGATTAAGTAACCCCAAAGCGATTATTTTTTATGTTGGTTTTTTCCCTGCGTTTGTTCCACTACATACCACGTTAAACGATGTTATTCTTGTCATGCTGATTTCAACATTGGCATTTGGCAGTATCAATTTGGGCTACTCGTTAATGGCCACACAGGCCAAAAAAGTTTTTCGTTCAGCTAAAGCCATCCGGGTGATTAATCGCACCGCTGGAAGCATCATGATTTCTGCAGGCATGCTCATCGCAATCAATT
This sequence comes from Shewanella sp. P1-14-1, assembly GCF_001401775.1. NCBI lineage: Bacteria > Pseudomonadati > Pseudomonadota > Gammaproteobacteria > Alteromonadales > Shewanellaceae > Shewanella > Shewanella sp. P1-14-1. Next base: position 107,491 of record NZ_LKTL01000003.1, read on the forward strand.
TATAGCCCAACATCAAAGCGCAGCTTATTAATCGACTCGTATTCCATTTCGCAGACACAGTAATGTTAACCGCGCGATCTATTGTTAAATAATCAACCACATTCACGCTGCCAGTTTTCACATTTGTTACAGCGCTGGTGTTATTTCTCTTATCAGCAAACAGAACACTTAATACATCACATATTCAAGGTTAAAATATTGATTAAATATCAAACGTTTTTTAACATTATCTACGCCTTGCCACTTATGTAACTAGCTCAATAATCAAGTTGGAGTTAATTACATCATGTCCCAAGCGAGATAATAACAAGTCAGGGGGCTAAAAATGATAATAGAAGTCAAAGTGCACTGCAGTCATTGCAAAGAACACATCATGACTAATACTCGCTACTATCCTGATGGGTTAAGCGAATGCTTATGCCCAAGTTGCCAAACTCATTGTGACTTTACCCAAACAATAGTCGAAATGCGGTCAGTATCTAAGTGGTACAACCCATTTAGCTGGGGTAAAACGGTTCCTTTGTATTAATAATTATTGGTTAACAATATTGTTCAAGCTGTATTGTTCAGCCTGTTTTGTTCAACTTCAGTACAGCTAGTACCAATTAGCATAGCATCAAGTTTTTCGTCACCGTTATTTAAACAGGGGTTATCATGCAAATTCAATCTTATACTGCCGCTCAACAAATGAGTGCGAATACTGTTAGCCCAGCCAATAGCACTCAGCAAAATACGTCAGTAAATAAGCCGTCAAGTGAACAAGTCAGTCATCTTAATACGACTCAACGAGATTCAGTAACGATAAGTGCTCAAGCAATGGCCTTATCACAAAGTCAATCAGAGCCTGAAACTCAACCTAGCTTGCCAAATAATGGCGAAAAAGTGGAGAACTATGTCCACTATAAAAAAGCTCAGACCCAATATCAGTTTTACTCGGACTTAGCAGGCGTAGCCAATGGCAGTGACGATTCGATAAGTGCAACTTCAGCTTATATCATCAAAAATAATGATGATGCCAGAGCTGCAACTGTCAATGCCGCAAATATGAATAATCAACAAAACATGTTAGATGCTTATATTGAAACAACAAAAAGTATAAATGAAACTGTGTAAGCAGCGAATAAGTAACATTATTCACATCTAACTCATCATATGTTTCAATGTTTACCTAACAAATAGAAAAATTATCTTCAGTATTAGTGCTCTAATTCAATAGGCTGTTATCATTAACGATAACAGCCTTTTTTATTAGTTGATGTATTTGTTCATCTTAAAGAGTACCTAATGAAGTTAAAATTTTTAGCAGGGATAGCATTACTTAGCAGCTTTTCAACACAAGCTGCTTGGTGGATTGAACCTACCGACTTACCGCTTCGCGCTGATATTCAATTACTTGCTGATACAGGTATCATCCTTCAGCCAGTCACCACCTTCCCTCTAATGTGGTCAGGGATAAAATCTGATTTAGATAATGCCGTTGATAGCCCAATGACAGTGCATCAAAAAGATGCTTTTCATCGGGTGATGCGGGCCTACGATAAAGACCATCAAACGGTCAGTTTAGGTGCTAGCCTATCAGGGGCAAACGAGGAAGCTCGCTTTATTGGCTATGGTAATGATTACCGCGATAAAGCCGAAGTGGAGTTCACCGCTGAAGTCACCAAAGACTGGTTTAGTGGGCGCTTGGCTGCCAGTTATCATTACGATGCTATTGATGGTAACGAGTCCCGTTTAGATAATAGCTTTGCTGCGGTTAAGCTGGGCAATTGGATTGTGACAGGTGGTGCAGTCCAAAAATACTGGGGGCCAGGTTGGGACTCAGGTTTAATACAAACAACGAATGCGCGTCCAATGCCAGGCATAACTTTTTCTCGTAACAACAGTAATGCATTTGAAACGCCGTGGCTTAATTGGATTGGCCCGTGGACTTTCACCACAAGCTTTAGCCAAATGGAAAGTGAGCGTTATGTACCTGATACCCAGCATTGGGGGGCTCGAGGTACCTTTAAGCCTATATCTAAACTAGAGGTTGGTTTTTCATGGACTATGCAATGGGGCGGCGAAGGTTATGGTAATAGCCTTTCAGACTGGTGGGATGGTTTGTTTAACGGCGGTGTTAATGAAAGCGATAAAGAAAATGGCCAAGAAAACATGCTCGCAGGTTATGATTTCAGATGGTCAGATACCGCATGGGGAGTGCCTTATGGCATATACTACGAGCGTATTCATGAAGATTATCATAAAGGTAAAAATCGTTTAATTAACGCATCAAACATGGGTGGCGTTGATATTTTCATTGCCGATTTAAACACTCGATTTTTTGCTGAATACTCAGATACTGCAGCATCATGTGGCGTCGAATCTGACGTTTATAACTGTATGTATGAGCATGGCTTCTACAAAAGTGGTTACCGTTATTACGGGCGCAGTCTCGGCAGCACCTATGATAATGACTCAAGAGTAGTGGTATTAGGCGGGATCACTCAGCTTGAGCATGGGCAGAGCCTAAGCACCAAATTCCGTTACGCTAAACTTAACTTTGATGGAGTAGATACTGGCAACCCTTCTGGTGGAAACCCAGTTTCACCTGGTCGTTACGAGCGCTTATATCAACTCGATGCCAGTTACCATAGACCATTCTATGCAGGTAAGTTAAAAGTCGGCGGTACCATTGGTTACAGTGAATACCCAGAAATTGATACCAGTAGTGACTGGGAAACGACCTTTTATGCAGGTTGGGAACGAGATTTTTAATTGCTGAAAAGTCGTTTTTACATAAAAAGCCCATCATATGATGGGCTTTTTATTCGAACCTTTTACGCTATCTGCTGATGTTCTATCTCTGTTCAACTACTCCAGCGATTAAATAACGCCCTACAAACCTTTGTCTTCCCACTGCTGTTTTTTACGGTAAATCGTTGAAGGACTGACATCTAATAAAGCAGCCGCTTTGGGGATGTTGCCATCACATTGTTCAATGGCGGTTTCAATGGTGATTTTTTCAGTAAGCCACAAAGGTTGAATATCTTCTTCCGATTCGATAGCGTTTATTCCACTATTAACTGGCATATTGTTATTAACAATATCATCTGATGTCGCGGCAGCGACGGTACTCTCACCAACAGCATGCGCTTGAGGTTTAGCATGAATATCTGTCACTGTTGCGCTCGTTACTGCTGTTTGTGCAACCTGTTCACTGACCTTGACAGATTTAACATTGGCTTGAGATAAAGCCGCAGTCACTTGAGCGGGTAACATGGAAATCGCAACTTCATCAGCCACATTTAACACTACGACTTGGCGAATAATATTTTGTAATTGCCGCACATTGCCAGGCCATGAATATAAACCAAAACAACGTTCAACCTCTTTGCTAAAGCCTTTAAAATTTTTGCCCTCTTCTTTGCTGTATTGCTTTAATAGCTTTTTAGCAATAGCAATAACATCTTTACCCCGTTGTCTTAATGGCGGTAATTCAATCGGAATAACGTGAAGACGATAATATAAATCTTCTCTAAAACGTCCTTCTTGCACTTCTTTCCAAGGGTCTCTGTTGGTTGCACTGATAAAACGCACATCGACTTTTTCTTCTTTGCTGCCACCCACACGCTGAAAAACACCCGTTTGAATGAACCGTAATAACTTACTTTGCAGTTCTAAATCCATTTCACAGAGTTCATCAAGAAATAGCGTACCACCATCTGCACGAGTAGCTGCACCATCACGATGACTGACTGCGCCAGTAAATGCCCCTTTTGTATGGCCGAAAATTTCACTCTCAATGAGATCTTTTGGAATTGATGCACAATTTAAGGCAATAAATGGGGCTTCTGATCGAATTCCAGCTTCATGAATCGCTTGTGCGCACACTTCTTTACCTGTGCCACTTTCACCCACAACAAACACAGAAGCCTTACTGTTAGCAACACAATCAATGGTGTTGTATACCGTTTGCATTGCCAGTGAGTCACCGATAAAACCATGAAAATTGGTTTTCGGTAAACTGTTCTCATAATTGGAAACTAACGCTAATAAATCCCTTTGCTTTAAAGCATTACGCACGGTAATCGATAAGCGTTTACTGTCGAATGGTTTGATCAAAAAATCAAATGCACCTGCACGCATTGCATCTACAGCGAGATCAATCGTGCCATGGGCGGTGATCATAATAACGGTAATATTTGGGTATTCTTTTTGCACCTTCGTTAAAATATCCATTCCTGACATGTCAGGTAGCTTGATATCTAATACTAATAAGTCTGGTTGCTTGCGCGCTAATTCTTTTAACGCATCTTCGCCAAAGTTAACATGAGTGACTTCAGCCCCTTCTGCGCAAAGGTACTCACTATAAAGTGCGCCTAAGGACATACTGTCTTCTACAAGAATGGCACTAAAACCCATTTGTTCATTCCTTATCATTCATTCGATTACTCTGATTTTTGAGTAATATTAAAGCGTTGCTGGATCAGGTTTAAACTCTGTTCAGCAACGGCAAACATTTCATTAAATAACGCATCTAAAGGCTCATCTTCTGTTCTTGAAGCCGCTTCTAATCTAACAGCAACATCAGCTAAGGTCTTAGCGCCGAAACTACCTGCACTACTTTTAATGGTATGCACTTCCGTTTCGATATCATGACGACTTCCTTGAGGCGTTAAGGCTTTAAGTGTATTAACCCGCATTATCGTCTCGTGATAAAACACTTGCATCATTTTGGCTAAGCTAGCTTCACCCACAGCTGAGAGTAATTCGTCAAAAACAGCCTCATCTAGCATGACCTCTGTGAACAATTCATCAGTGTCTGTGTCTGTAGAAACTTTGGGGGCGGATAATTCAGTACTTTGTTCGCTTATTTCAGCTGTCACCTTATCTTTATTTTCAACTTGCGGCTTGTCATGAGTTAACTCTATTTGCATCCCCATTCCCATTGAAGATGCCTGCTTTACTTGACCTAACCAATGACTCACACCTGAGATCAAATCAGATTTATTCACAGGTTTGCCAATACAATCAAGCATGCCAACGGCTTTACACGCAGCGATTTCTTCACTAAATACATTGGCAGTCATCGCCAAAATAATTTGATCTGGTTTATGAGCTAATATCTTTTGACATGCCTCTAAGCCATCCATTTCAGGCATTCTGATATCCATCAATATCAAATCAAAGTCTTGGCTCAGTGCTAATTCAACAGCTTCTACGCCATTTTTGGCATAGGTCATTACTGCGCCTTCATTGGTGAGCATTGTACCTGCGACCATCTGATTAGCAGGGCTATCTTCAGCTAATAATAGGCGGCAGCCTTGAGGTAAACTAGCGACTTTCTCTAAAGGCTTTTCATGTTTATTTTCAGCTGTCGCGCCACTAATTAAACTCAATAGCATTGCACGGCTTAACGGTTTACTCACCGATTCTTCAATGCCCAATTTTTCAATCAGTGATTGCGCATCATTATTAACGCCAGTGGCAAGAGCTGCGATATAGCCAGTTTCGAATAAATAATCACTGTGTAAAATACTGACGTCTTTTTCTTTAGCAGATAAGAGACATGCATCATCGAGCATGATTAAATCAAATCGTCCACGCACTATTTTACTATTAAATATATCGCTAACATGGTGCTCATACTTCGTTTCAACACCATATTGACTGTACTGTTTCTTAATCAGTTTGCACAAGGTTTCATCGGGGTGAATAAGGAGTACACGCGGGTGCTCTGGTAAGCGAACATTGTGATTACTGGCTTGACTAGATTCATCTAACAATACAGATAAGGTAAATTGGCTACCTTCACCCAGCTTACTTTCAACCACTAAGTTACCGCCCATCATTCGAGCAAGTTCTGAACAAATCGCTAAACCCAAACCTGTGCCTGCGTAACTTGTAGTATGAGTGTCATGAACCTGAGAGAATTCTCTAAACAGTTTCTCCTGCGAGGCATCCCCAATACCAATACCTTGATCAGTGACTCGACAACATAATTGCACTTTATCGTTATCACGATTTGGGATCCAAACTTCAACAGAGATACACCCCTCAGTAGAAAACTTAATCGCATTATCTACTAAGTTTTGCACTACCTGCCTAATACGCTGCGCATCACCCACCAGCTTTTGCGGTACATTTCGATTGATATAACTGGCTAAATGAACCCCTTTATCATGGGCTTTATGGGATAAGATTTGTAATACTTGCGCCACTAACTCGTCAGGTTCAAACTCTTTGGGCTCCAACACCATTTGGCCCGCTTCAATTTTAGAAAAGTCCAAAATGTCATTAATGGTACTTAACAGCACAGAACCAGCTTCTTTAGCCGTCCTAGCGTACATCCTCTGACCTTTCTCTAAGCTAGAATCAAGCAATAAATCAACACTACCGAGCACCGCATTAAGTGGTGAGCGGATCTCATGGCTCATTGTTGCTAAGAAGCGAGATTTTGCCTTACTGCCCTCTTCGGCTTGCTCTTTAGCTTGGCGCAGTTCTTCTTCTTTTGATTTCTGTTCTGAAATATTACGTAAGAAAGCGGTGTAATACATTTCGTCATCTAATTGAATCGGTATAACCCGCAACTCCACAGGGAATTCGTCTCCTGCTTTATTATGTGCTGGCACTTCTATTCGGTTATTCAACACTGGTCCTTCACCGGTTTTACGATGATGATCCATGCCATTTTTATGCGCCTTATGGAACCCTTCAGGAATAATCAAATCCTCAAGTAACTCGCCTAAAGCTTCCTCACGCTCGTAGCCAAACAACTTCACAGCTGCAGCATTAAACTCTTCTACTCGCCCGGCGATATTAATCGTGATTAACGCATCGTGGCTGGCTTCTAATGTTGCTAAATGAATTGATTGAGTTCGAGCCGCAGATGCTTGTTCCTTTTTAAGTTCAGACATGTCTTTAATAAAGCCAAGAAATAACACATCACCATCGATTTCCATTTTGGAAATAGACAACTCAATCGGAAAAAGGTGGCCTTCTTTATGTTGAGCTTTTAATGCTCGTCCACCACCTAAGCCAACAATTTTGGCGTCACCGCCTTTTAAGTAATCCTGAATATAACCATCATGCATAAACCTATCAGCCATCGGCATGAGAATGGATACATTCTGGTCTATTAATTCTTCTTTTTGATAACCAAATAAACTACTTACCGCTTTATTAACCTCGGTTATCACACCGCTAGTGTCAATTATCACAAAGCCGTCTGCTGCAGAATCTAAAATGGTATTTAATCGGACATTAGCACCTTGAAGATCGTGGCGCTGCTGATCTAAAAATTGCAGCATTTCATTAAAAGCATTGGTGGTATCTGTAATATCTTGAGTGCCAGGCTCGTTAACTTGAACCCCTGTATCGCCTTCGAGGACTTGTTTAGATGCCCGCTGGATATTGAACACATGCTTGATAAGGTTAAGTCCCTGATACCAAGATAAAATGGATATCAGCACAATCACGAGCAGCATCAAGGCACTGTATTTAATCGCGACACCATTAACGCTGTGATCAAACTCGTCAGTATTCACCATTACCTTAATAGCAACCCCACTACCGTTATTCGACTGGGCTTCAATAGGTACTAGGTTATCGATACGAACGGGCTGTTCAACTAATGCAAACTCACCAAGATTATTGCGCTCAGCGGCATATAAGCGTTTATCAGCTTGAAATACCTGCACAGATTCTATGTGGCTAATTTGATGTTCTTCGAGGGATTGCTTAAGTAATAATATAGATTGGCGTGGATTAGTGACATCGACACTATTGGCGACGAGTATGGCAGACAGATGCCCCTGCTGTTGAATTTCGGCTTGATTAGCGGACTTTATTACCCCTAAGGCGTTATAGATAAGCATCAATAACAATGCTGATTGCATCAACCCAATCGCAATGATGGCTTTTAATCTGAAAGACAAATTCCTTCTCCTATTGCATTTTGCAAATCAATCCATGTTTTCAAGCTGAAAAAGCGCTGACAGAGCTGACAATAACCACGCCACAACTCACTATGAATCACCTTGTTGCATTTTGCAAAAAATTATTCGCAAAATGAAAAAACATGAATAAACCTAAATAACAACATACGCTATAACACTGATATTAAACACTAAAAAAATTTAGGTACAGTAATTGCTTTTATCAGACATATCTCTATATTTTTAGGAAACAGCTATGCAAAATGCAAGTACAACGCCCAAAAGGTTGTCAATATTATTAGTTGAAGACACTTTTAGTGAGCGTTACTACATAGCAAGTTTACTCCAAAGCTTTCAACCTGATGACATCGAGTTTGAAATAACTCAATGTGAAGATGGGTTAACAGCACTTGATACCTGTAAACTGCATGATTTTGACTTAATCATCAGTGATTGGCGTATGCCCAATATGACGGGTATAGAATTATGTAAACGTTTAAAAGCCTCAAATAATCCCGCTTTTTTCCTTTTGCTTACTGGTAACGATAAAACTGAAGATATGGTTTATGCCATGGAAACTGGTGCTGATGACTACATTACTAAGCCTTTTTTAGCCTCTGTTTTAAAGGTGAAAGTTTTAGCCGCTGTGAGGTTAATACAAGCCAAAAAAAAAATATTAGAGAATAACCAAAAGTTAGAAATTGAATTAAACAACAAGCAAACTGAGCTTGAGCAAGCAGCGACTTTACAACAATCTTTACTGCCCAAAGAAGATTTATCATTCGATAATTGGCATGTTAAGCATTTTTTTGAACCTGCAGCAGAACTTGCTGGCGATATTTTTCAGTGTTTTAAAATTGATGAAGAGTGGATTGGTTTTTATGTGATTGATGTATCGGGTCATGGCGCTAGAGCTGCAATGCTAAGTTTCACCCTAGCTCAAGGCTTATCTCCTCAAAGAATGGATTGGCAGCTTGAACCAGAAGTGTTAATGCACAGATTAAACTTATTGTTTGATGACCCCGCTAATTTAGGCCAATTTGCCACGGTGATCCTTGGTAAAATCAATATTAAAACTCATCAGGTTTACATGTCTAGTGCAGGCCACCCAATGCCTTTAATCATTTCCAAAAATGATGTCCAAACATTATCTGTGCCTTCTGGTCTCCCTATTGGTATTGATAAAAACAGTCAATATTCAACCGGTGAGTATCAGCTTTATCCTGGCGAACAGTTACTACTTTTTTCAGATGGTGTTTATGAAGTCAATCATCCACAACATGGCATGTTTGGCTTAGCACGTTTCAAGCAGCGTTGTGCAGAAGCCAAAAATTTGCCTGCCAATAAACTACTTAAACACCTTACTTATGTATTAAACCTATGGAAGCAAAATCAACCTCAGGATGATATGTCGCTGTTATTGTTTACAGCACCCGAAACTTAGTCACTAAGCTTATGAATTACAAAGGCATAGTAATGAGAAAAGTATCGCAATGAACAGGCTAACGCTATTTTGGATCTGTGATGCCAAGATACAAGACAATCAGATAATTAAGATTGATTGATGCCAACGTTGATAACTAAATCATTTACTGCAAAGTAACCTAACCCATGAAGTGCTATAGCCACTTTTAAGGACTAACAATGAATAGTTTACAAATGAATTTAAACTTACAGCTCATGACACCTGAACAGATTTATGATGAAGTTGAGGCCTTTTTAATTGCCAACGAAATTACCTCTCTGCAAAGGTTCAAATTAATGCTCTGTATCTTGGAGGCCGTTAATAATGTATCGCAGCATTGCCCTGATAACACAGAGGATGTGACCTTGTTAGTGCAAAACAACAAAGACAATATCGTCGTTGATATTCTTGATACAGCAGAGTTTGTTGAGCTTTCTGCGCCTAAAAAGTGCCCGACTAACGATAGACCTAATGGCAGAGGCCTGTGGATCATGGATCAATGGATGGACAAGGTAAACAAGAAAGCCACCGTATTAGGCACTCATCTGCGACTCTCATTAGAAAAGGCAGCAATTTGATGACCAACAAAAATTGCGCAGCCCCGAGCAAGACTGGCTACAAGTTTACATAGAACAAGCTTATTGCTGAATGATACTGAATTCGACCTCCATCATTATTGTTTAAGCTTGTAGCCTTACTATTTGCCACCACTCCACTATTGCAACTTCTAATGCCGTATTCTCGTTCCTATAATCATTTTTAGAATCGAAACACTGTTACTTCTCTCACCACTTGCTTCTCTTTGCCTCTTATTTATATTTCCCTTTTATTGGGCCTGCTTCTTTACCCTTTTATATCACTTAACACATAACTTCAGTATTGCGCTTTATCCCCATATTTAAACATCAACATTCCAGCCTCTTAAACGTGTAATAGCCAATCACAGTTCTGCCTCAGATCAATTGATATGCGTTCATTTTGCAAATTGCAAACTGCAAATATCATCAAAAACCTCTGTTGCAAACAGCAATTTTCCTCTTCGCAAACAGCAAACCCAAATAGCGAAAAAACAAAACAAACACATAAACAATTGAAATAAAACGAATAAAAAGTTGGCATAGTACCTGCTATTAAAGACTACAAGCTTCAAATAAACAATACATATAGAAGCATCATTACAGTCTAGGAGCACGTTATGAAATTTGAATTAAAAGTAGCGCAACATGCGAGCGTAGTAACCCTACCAATAAGAATGTTTATGGCGCACACACCAACTTATAGAGCCGCACTTGTTGATTATATCGATAGAGGTCACACACGTTTAGTCATCGATATGCAGCACCTTGAATATATCGACTCTAGTGGATTATCAGTGCTTATATCTGCAAGAAATCAAGCACTCAATTATCAAGGCAACATTGTTTTGTTATCGCCAACACCCGCAGTGAGATCACTGATTGAACTAACACGTTTACATCATATTTTCGAAATCTTTGAAACGGAAAAATTAGCACTCGAGTTTTTACGTCACAGCAGCATTGTCGAAGAGTCTGATTTTGATAAACGTGTCATCGCTGATTTAGCCAGTTAATAAAAACTGACAATAACTGAAATTTTTCTAAACTAAACGTAAAGGGAATAACGCAATGAAAATGATTAATACTCTAATTTCAATCGCAATGGTCGCAAGTTTAACCGCTTGCGTCACCCCTTCGCAGCCAGCGCAACAGGACGTTTGTGATTTAGAAAAGCAACTTACTAGCTGTCACTATTTTGGTCAGCAAACACCTTACAATCGAAAAGTCAGTGCGGTTACCTCAAACCATACCACTTTTCCAACCGCGCCAATCTTTGGTGACAAAGCCATGATTGTCGATGCAAGTAATCAAGCATTGTCATTATCAGTAGGTGACAAAATCTCGATTAACATCCTAAACGGTGAAGAATTCAGTAAAGATGTTGAAGTGGATGCCGATGGTAATATTTATCTACCTTACTTACCTGCAATTGCAGCAAAAGGCTTAACACTTAAGCAGCTTAATACATATATCAATAAGCTACTCATTGATGAAAGATTAATGTTAGCTCACGCAGTGCGCATTAGTATTTTACCTATCAGCTGGGCGCCAATTGAAATTACGACTTCAGGTGCGGTATTTGAACCTGGTCAACACATGATCAATAAAAAACTACCGATAGAACTAAAAGATGACGGTAGTAATTATGCTGGTGACCAAGCCATTAACCGTAGTATTGGTGCCGCTGTAAAATCTTCAGGTGGTGTGCGCCCTGATGCTGATATTTCTGCGATTAAAGTTATCCGTAATGGTCAGGTTTTCAATATGGATTTACGTGGTATGCTAACAGGTGAAAAAGTACCCAGCATGACATTAATGGCTGGCGATCATGTTCATGTTCCATCGACACATTCATTTAATGATCAACTTGCTAGACCTTCACAATTGACAGCTCCAGGGATCAGGGTATTTATGTCAAACTTAACACAGCCAGCTAGCTCAAACAGTCAGTCAGCGGTCGATCGTGAAGCAACACGTTTTCCATATGGTACTCGCTTACTCAATGGGGCTATCGCAGCTAACTGTGTGGGTGGTGCGCAATCAACTAACGCAAGTCGATATGTGATACTTGTAACCAAAAATCCACTTTCAAATCAAATTGATGTTGTTGAGCGTTCAATTGATGGACTAATACAAAGCGCTTGGAATGATCAATCAAACCCAGTGTTACTTCCTGGTGATGGTCTTGCATGTTATGACTCTCGTGTTACCAACATGCGCGAAATAGCAAGAACAGTGACTGAGTTAGTCGTACCAACCACCCTTATTGGATGGTTGTAAGGAGTCAGCAATGAGCCGAATTCATGATGAAGATAAGACTCAAACCAGCACGGATAGCCAACAAGCGGCTCCTGTTATAGAACAAGCTATTGAAAAAGCCATTGCTGATAGCCAGCAACACACTGACCAACAAAATACTAAACAAGAAAAAGCCGACGACAACAATGACGAAACGAGTGAGCAAACAAGTTTCTCTGAACTTGCTTACTTATATTGGATAAAACGCGCCACATTAGAAGGCAGTAAACTGACGCCTAAATTGCGTAAACGCCTTTACCTTAAAACAGGTTTTGGCGCATTACTCATCATCTGGTTACTGGCAGGCATTTTCATTATGCTCACGCCAACGCAATACGTAAGCAAGTGGGTACTTATTTTACCTGGTGCAGCGGCGGGATCATCTTTAAGCCTTGATAGCTTAGGTCAAGCAAGTACCTCTAGTATTTCGCCTTACATGAGCTCTGCCATCGATCCACGAGAAAACTACAAAGCAATTTCAATGAGCACCTTGTTAATGCAAAGTGCAGCTCACTACCTTGATGTTTCAGCATCAGCCATTAAAAAGCCTAAACTAAAACTACCTAGTCAAACAGGCTTAATGGAATACAGTATTAAAGCTGACAGTCCAGAAGCAGCTCAAGAGCGAGGCTGGGCAATGTATCGCTCGTTGCAAAATATTTTAGATGATTTACGCGCCGACGAAATTGCTTTACGTGAAATCGGAATAAAAGAAGGCCTTAAAAGTTATTCAACTCGAGTAAAAGAAACCCAAAAGCAACTTTTAGATTTTCAATCTGAGCGCGGCTTAGTCACACTTGACCAATTTAAAGAGTTAGCGATTACTATCGAACGTCTGAGACACAGTAAAGTCACTATGCTTGCCGAATTACAAGGGTTAAATGCAAGTTACTTTTTATACGAAAACCACTTGGGTTTAAGTGATGCCCAAGCAGCAATGTTGCTAAAGCTAAATAATGACAAATTGTTCCAACAATTAGTTGAAAAGCACAATACAGCAAACACTATGTATATCGAAAATGCTGGCAGATTAGGTGCCCGCCATCCTGTTTTAGTGTCATTAAAAGCAGAGTTAGACAGTATTTTAGACAGCATGAAAAAACGCTTTAATACCGTGATCGGTTTTCAAGATGAAAAACTACTCATGATGCTCACTGTTGATGACGTTGATGGTCGAGCTGAAATGATGCAAGAGTTCATCACACTCGCCTCTAATCGCAAAGCGACCCAGTCAGAAGTTGACTCGTTAACTGCTCAAATCAATCAATGGGAACAACGTTTACAACACAGCAATGACGATGCAGCGAAACTTGCAGACTTACAGCGTGAACATCAATTAGCTTCGGCAGTATTAACTTCAGCCATGGCAAAAATGGATGTTGGTAAATCAGATATTTACACCGCTTACCCAATGTTGCAGTTACTGTCAGCACCAAGTTTGCCTGCATCACCCGATAAACTCGCCATTATTTTGATTATTTTCGGCGGTATATGTGCATCATTCATGTCATTAGTAGGACTAAGCATTTTATGGATTCGCAAACCATTATTACGGAAAATGTTGACGAAAAAATCATCTACAACTGCATAAGTTTTAGTTACTTATTCTGGTTATTAGGTGCGCTTTACGTCATTGCACCTGTGATTGCTTGGATTCTATTTTTGCGACTTCTTGTCAAAAAGTTAGATAACCAACCCGCATTTCGTATTAGCATCACACATTATGTTTGGGTACTAGGCATGTGGGTCATGTTAATTGCGTTGGTCGTTGGGCACCTGCAGTTTGGCCTTGGCACGGGCAAACTTATAAAATCCTCCATTGGCTGGGCTAAAGGTTGGGCTTTATTAGCGATATTCCCTTTAATCGGTTGCTTACCTATTCGACCTGAAATTATTTACCGCGCAAGTTGTCGAGTTTGCAAACATACCATCATGTTATTCCCAGTGTTTGTATTTGCTTGGGTCGCTGGTTTACCTAGCACTTTATATGTTTCCCCTTTAAGCATCATTGGTGGCCCAGGGCCTGAGTTTTTTAGTGTCAGCCTTTATGAAATTGACCCTGGAAGCGGTGTCCCCCGTTGGCGACTATTTACTCCGTGGGCACCTGCACTGGGGATGCTAGGGAATTTGTACTTTATTTTTGCCTTACAAGAAAAAAATGCAACATGGAGAAGATGGGGCTACGGCGGCAGTTTACTGATGATCCTCATGTCACAGTCTCGACTTGCCATTGTCTGCTACCTTGCATTAATTGGCTTTTTTACCACGCTGAGATTTGTGCGTTCTCCTTGGTTGTACTTATTGCTCAGCCCTGTGATGTTATTTGTCGGTGTTATCGGTGAATCCACCATTTCTAAAATTGAGCAAAGTATCGATGCCGTTAAAGCGGCTCGTGCCGACTCTACTCGAGTAAGACAAGCTTTGGCAGATATTGCTGTTGAACGGTGGATGAACGAAGCAGTTGTTTTTGGCCATGGTATTGTCGAGCGAGGCCCACATATGGTGGAGTATATGCCGATAGGTTCGCATCACACTTGGTACGGATTGCTATTTGTTAAAGGGGTCGTAGGTGCTGTCGCGTTAGCCATCCCTATGTTAGTCACCTTTATCACCTTGCTAATACGCCTTTTTAGCAACCCATTAGCCAAAGTAGGCATGGCTATCTTACTTATGCTAGGACTGTATACCTTTGGGGAAAATTTAGAAATTCTCGCCTATTTATTTTGGCCAGGTCTTATTGTATTAGGCATGGCCCTTCGCGCTGAAGAGCCTGACGACGTATTTGCTAAAGCAGATGCACTGGATGCTCCATAACAAATGAATGCTTATAGCTTTTTAAGAATAAATTGGCACCATTGAACATCATCTCTTGCAGGCACGTCTGCCTGCCCTCTAATGCCAAGTTTAAATTCAATGACTGATTGCCATTCATCTGAGCCAATATCTGGACCATGTCCTTGGCCGTCACCAGCACTCACTTTTTCAGCAATAACTAAAAACTCTTGCTCTCCACACTGTTCCTGCATTTCTACCGAAACTTGTGCTTTTGCAGCAACGTCTTGTTCTTCACCACAACCTATCAGAAACCCAGATACCAGAAATGTACCAATCAATAACCTTAGGTCTGGGAAGCTCGTTTTGATTGCTTTTGCTACTTTTACTTTTATTGTTCTTACTTTAATCACTATTTATACCTCAAGGTTAATCGCTCTATCTCAGCACAAGTTTATCTTTAAATATCACTTAATATGAAGTCACTTAATATGAAGTCACTTAATATGAAGTCACTTAATATGAAGTCACCTAATATTAAGTCACCTAATATGAAGTCATATCCATCACGTTTTTAAATTATTAGCATACTCATTACTTGAGCTAGACAGACATCAAGCCCCTGACTTGCTTACTGACAGCGTGAAATTTCCCCCAAAAAGCAGATTTATTGCAAATTGCATTCTGCAATCCTCCACTTTCAAAATGCTAACTTCACATATTAATCTTTAAAAATTAAAAACAAAATAACACAAAATCAATAACTTAAAAGTTGGCACAATAACTGTAATACCTAGGTATCAACGCAACTTGCTCTCAATGCTAAACAGCAAAATGCAATTTAATATCAAGGATAGCGGTCATGCAGAACATCACTAAGCTTCAATCACAATCGAAGCAAATGCTGAATCAAAAGCTAGCGCTTAATGAGATGCTTAATCAAGGCATACGTTCATTAGGTAAAAACCTTTTATGGTTAGCTAGTGCACAATTCAGCGGTCGAGTGGTGAGACTAGGTGCAAGCGTTATAACGGCTCGATTATTGACCCCAGAGATATTTGGTCAAGTCGCAATCGTCTTAACCTTATTTGAATTAATCTGCACTCCTACAAGACGTATCACTTCCGCTGCGTTAATTCGTATGGATGACAGCGACTTTAGTGACAACCTTGCCAGCGCTAACCTTATCAACCTTGCCAGCTGTGTGATTGCATTTGCTTTAATGAGCTTAATCAGTGTTCCACTTGCATATTACTATCAAGATACGCAATTAGTGCTGCCAATTATCTTTGTTGCATCAAGCTACCTACTTTTACCTTTTGGGATGATGTACGCAACGGCCAACTTACGTAATAACAATATGCGTAAAGTGGCAAGTGCTAACTTATGGCAAACCATAGGTGACGGCGTGTTAACAGCAACCTTAGCCTTAAGCGGTTTTGGATTATGGGCCATTATTATCCCAAAAGTGGTGATGGTATTGGTTTGGATATACATCCATAAAAAAGACACTAAATTACCAGTAAGCACTCAAAAGCCGTCTGCCAATCAAGTTAAAGCACTGCTTAACTTTAGTGTACCAGTAAGTTTAAGCGACTTAATTAATACCCTAAGACAGAGCATTGATTACCTTGTTATTGGCTATTTCATGGGTGTTGAAGCTCTTGGCGTTTACTTCTTTGCTTACAACGTCAGCTTGGGCGTCAGTCTTGGTCTAGTACAAAGTTTTGGCACTGCTTTTTACTCTCACATTTGCGGCAGTAACCCAACATCAGATGAACAGTCAGCACAGCAGAAATATCGTAGTAGTGTCATAGCAATCACCGCGATTGCTGCGCCAATCATTATCTTACAAACCAGTTTAGCGCCATTGTATGTCCCTTTTGTCTACGGCGAGCAATGGATAAGCACAGATGCAATTTCGGTTTTCGTATTTTTATGTTTAAGCGGTTTAGTTCGTCCGATGGCTGAAGCAGCCAGCCAACTACTGTTGGCACATGGACACAGCCATTTAAATTTCAAACTAAATATCTCTATCACCGCCCTTTTAACACTGGTTATCAGTATCGCTAGCCAGTTTGATTTAACCACCGTCGCATGCAGCGTAATGGTGACTTACTTAATCATCATGCCTTGGCTTTGCTGGTACAGCAGCCGCATCACTTTTACTCAATCAACTGTTATAAACAGTTAAGGAAAACACTATGTCTCCAAGAATCTCAGTCGTCATGCCAGTTTATAATGTTGAAAAATTCGTTAAATCAGCAATTGAATCTGTATTGAGTCAAACATTTGATAATTTTGAACTACTTATTATTGATGACCGCGGCGATGACCGCAGTATCCAAATCTGTAAACAATTTGTTGGTGACCCACGTGTGCACATTATTCGTCACGCTAAAAATAAAGGGTTAGCAGCAGCGAGAAACACGGGGATACGTCATGCACTAGGTGAGTATATCGCTTTTATTGATTCCGACGATTTATGGCACTCAGAAAAACTAGCTCGTCACGTGGCACATTTAGAAAGCGATCCACAAATCGGTGTTAGCTTTTCTCGCTCAAGTTTCATTGATTACACAGGCAAGTTTATTGATTTTTATCAAATGCCAAAACTAACTGATATTGATGCTGCCCACTTATTATGTCGCAACCCTGTTGGTAATGGCAGCGCACCAGTCATTCGCCGTACTACATTAAATGACATTCGCTACCAATCAATGAGTACAGCAGAACGTTATAGCTGTTATTTTGATGAGAGCTTCCGTCAATCTGAAGATATTGAATGTTGGTTACGTATTGCTGCAACTACCTCTTGGAAAATTGAAGGCTTACCAGAGCCACTAACGTATTACCGTCTTAATCATGGTGGTTTATCTGCAAATCTAATGAAGCAATATGCTTCGTGGGAAAAGATGATTGAAAAAGCACGTGATTTCGCCCCTACGCTACTTGCACGCCATGAGAAAGCTGCGCGTGCTTACCAGTTACGTTATTTATCAAGACAAGCGATTCGCTTAGGTGATGGTGGTGCTGCGGTAAAACTGGTAAACCAAGCGATTTCGACTTCACCAAGTATTTTGCAATCTGAAACGGGTCGTACAGTAACCACTTTAATTGCAGCTTATGCGCAATGGGTAATGCCTTCTTGGGGATACCTGGTTATCGAAGGCGTCGGTCAAAAATGTATTAGCATGATGCAAAAACTTCGCATTGCGAAAGATGGCGTATCAAGTGAGTTTATGCAAGACAACAAACTGTAAACGCATCACTGACCTTAAAATGCCTTTATAAGGCCAAGATAAACTTGAGTGAATTATCGATATATGAAAAAGCTTCCCTGTTTGGCTTTGCAGACTTGTTTGCAATCTGCAAAGCCGACTTTTTCATTATGGTAATCGCCTGTTACCAACCATTCCTCAACACAGTAAAAGCCAATACAACCACTTAAATAACAACAACTTAAAAAGTTGGAACACTTCCTGCTTTACCAAGGTATCAATTACGTCGATCCTGTGTGAGGCAACATATGAAAACTGCACCTAACAACACTCATTCACATAAAACGCCTATTAGCATCTTAGTTTTCGACTGGGTTGTGGCATGCAGCATTCTGATCTTATCAAGCCCGATTTGGCTAGTGAAAGTGGCATTCCTTGCCTGTTCTAAGCACCCTATTTTCGAAACACTTTTTATTCATTCTGGTGGAAAGGAAGTTGCGATTCGGACATTCTCACAAGGCCGATTTTCGACACTCCCTTTGCTGTTTAGTGTCTTAAAAGGCCAAGTTGGATTGTTAGGTACGTCATTTGAGTACGCCGTATTTGAGCCAAGCCACGCTAACCAGCGCCCAGGGATCTTATCAGTTGAACAAATGCAGCGCCGTATGGGCATTACGCATATCAATACTAACCCCAATACAGTGCCAACATTTGGCCTCTTCGGTTATGTATCGAACATTTTTAAATGCCTAATCAGCAAGTTAGTGGTTGTTTCAACACAATTAAACTACCCAAAACAGTTTAATCTTTTAGGTGTCGATATCGATAACAACACCATGGATGAAAGTATTGAGTTACTTATCCATTCATCACAATCGACTAGCACTAAACAATTTGCTTTCGTAAATGCCGATTGTTTAAACATTGCAGCGAGTGACTCTGACTATCGCGATACGGTAAATCAATGCGATCAAGTGTTTGCTGATGGAAGCGGTATTAGGATTGCCTGCCAGCTACATCATATCGGCCTTAAAGATAATGTTAACGGCACAGATATGCTGCCATTACTTTGCGAGAAAGCATCCTTAATTGGCATCAAATTATTCTTCTTAGGAGGCAAAGGTAACACTGCCGACGAAGCCGCAGCTAACTTGGCTGCGCAATATCCAAACCTTGAGATTGTAGGCTGTCACCACGGTTACTTAACCGATGAAAATGAGCAGCAAGTTATTGAACAAATCAATCAATCTGGAGCGCACATCTTGTTAGTTGGCATGGGCGCACCTAAACAAGAGGCTTGGATACGTCAGCATAAATCAGCACTTAGCGTTGGAGTTGCTGTTGGTGTGGGTGGATTATTTGACTTCTTTGCCAATAACGTTTCAAGAGCACCAATTGCAGTAAGACAAGTCGGTATGGAGTGGGTATGGCGCTTAGCCCAAGAGCCAACACGTATGTGGAAACGTTATGTGGTTGGTAACCCACTTTTTATCGCTCGAGTATTAAAGCAAAAACGTTTAAGTCATGCATCTATTGAACAAGCACCTACAAACATTGCAACTAATCTAGGCCAAGTGAACAACCAAAATAAGCGTCGCTGGTATTTCTTTGGAATCAAATGTGGTCAATTTGCAAAACGCACATTTGATATTGTGGCCGCTAGCATTTTGCTAATCCTATTGGCGCCTTTGTTCCTACTCACCGCCTTATGCATCCGTGTTGAATCAAAAGGAGCAATCTTTTTTTCACAAACTCGAAGTGGTCGTAATAATCAACCATTCACGATGTGGAAGTTCCGTTCAATGTATATTGATGCAGAAGAAAGACTAGAAAAAATCAAGAAAAACAATGAAATGCAAGGTGGCGTAATCTTTAAGATGAAAAAAGATCCGCGTATCACCACGATAGGAAAACTGATAAGAAAGGCTTCAATTGACGAATTACCGCAACTTTGGAACGTATTAATTGGTGATATGTCACTAGTTGGCCCAAGACCTGCACTACCTAATGAAGTAAGCCAATATCAGTTAAGTGACCGTCGCAGATTGGGAGTTAAACCAGGTATAACCTGCATATGGCAAGTTAGCGGACGTTCAGATATCCCTTTTGATAAGCAAGTAGAACTCGACATTGACTATATCTACAAGCAATCACTAAAAGAAGATATCAGCTTGTTATTGAAAACCATTCCGGCAGTACTTTTGGCGCGCGGCGCCTACTAGGAGACATTATGCAAGCTATCGTATTTGCAAATCGTACAGGCAATGAATTAGCCCCTTTAAATCAACAATACTGCCCAGCGCTTTTGCCCGTTGCTAATAAAGCATTGGTTGAATATACCTTAGAAGACTTAGCGTCAGCAGGTGTTACCGACGTGAAGCTAGTCATCTGTAGCGACGCAAAAAAAATCGAAAGCCAACTCGGAAATGGTCAGCAATGGGGATTAAAAATAGATTACTTCTTAAGCAAACCTGAAGAGCAAGTTAATAGTGTGCTGTCTCGCATGAGTATCAACAAAGACACCCAAGCATTGGTGGTTCGTGGAGATATGTTACGCAGTCCTTGTTTGGGTCGTTTTATTGAATTTGCCAGTCTAATGCCATCAAAGTTTGTGCATGCAAAAATGTCACAGCGTAATCCAGCAATGATGATGCTACCCGCTGGTTGGAAACATCATGAGTTAATGAACTGGCCGCTTGAGACGAAAGAAGTTAACCATGCAGATAGTGTTGCGCAGTTACTTCATGGTGAATGCTTTTACTTAGATAGTTTAGCTGCCTATGTTGAAGCATCTGAATATGTCATCAACAGTCGTGATTTTTGCGTTAAAGGTCGTGCGATAGCGACAAACAATACCAAGCAACATTTGATTGTTGAAGCGCAATGTCAATTACCTGATTTATCAAAAACAGATGTATATGGCGCCATCGGCGAGTTTACAAAAGTATCTCCAAAAGCATCGCTTACTGAAGGCGTAGTTGTCGGTGAGTACTGCTTTATTGAAGATAGCACCATTCAAAACAGCATCATTTTACCTAACTCATATGTTGGACCACAGCTCAGTGTAAACAATAAAATCATCTCGCAAGACTTGATGATAGACCCGCAAACCAATAGCTGGACTCGTATTGAAGATCCCAGTCTTATTGCCAAGTCAGTTCAAGAGCCAACGCAATACAATACGTTAGTTCAGCGTGCAGGATTACTCATACTATACGTCCTATTATCGCCACTTTTACTGACGTTATTTTTATGTGCATGCATTAATAAACCCAGAAAACCCATAGTAACTGACACCGTTGTTAGCAATGATAATCAACCGATTAAAGTACACAAGTTCAATATTGCTAGCCCTAGTTTTGCATTATTACCTCAACTTTGGAGTGCTGCAAAAGGAGACCTCAACTTATTTGGTGCCTCAACGCAATTCCAAAGCAAAATCAATAGTTCTACGCCATATGGTGTTTATGGACCAGTACAACTTAATTTTGATGAAACAACCCCAATCGAAGAAGTCCAAATGGTTGAAATAGAATTTGAACAAGCGAATAAACCACAATATTTAGTCAACCTGTTGCAACAGCAAATGAATAAAGCCAATACGGACATCGTTATAAAAGGTTAACCCTAATACTCATTTATCGCATGAATACGATTAAGGAATATCATTATGAAAACGATTATAACTTACGGTACTTTTGATTTATTTCACTTTGGTCACGTTAGATTACTGGCTCGTTTAAGCGAAATGTGTGACCAACTTATTGTTGGGGTGTCCACCGACGAATTTAATGCAATGAAAGGCAAAGCTGCATTTTTCAGTTATGAGCAACGCAGTGAAATCATTGCTGCTTGTAAATATGTATCTAAAGTCATTCCTGAGCAAAACTGGCAACAAAAAAGTACCGATATAGAGAAATTTGATGTCGATGTTTTTGCTATCGGTGACGACTGGGAAGGTCAATTTGATCATCTAAAAAGTCAATGTGATGTGTTATATCTTACTCGTACCGATGATATTTCAACGACTGAAATTAAAAATAATCTTGCAGTGCCTGCTTAATTGCAGGCAGGTAACATTTTTAATAAATTTCTTTTATATCTGGCAGTTAACTTGATTAGTGCTATTCTGTATTTAACGGATTTTTCAATTGTTATGGGATCATAAATTGGGCCAATACATTGTCAACAGCATCAGGTTTGTAGTCACTCAATCCATCTATTTTATTGCAGCCTTGTTTCCAAGAACTCAAAAGGCTGTGATGGGAAGCTATAAAAACAAATTCGCAGATAATAGTAAGTACCTATACCTGCATTGGCAACAAGCAAAAACGATTCGCTCTATTTGGATTTCCGGTGACAAAGATGTTATTGCTCAACTGACCATTCAAGGTTATGAAGCTTATTATCGTTGGAGTATAAAAGGCATTTTCCATGCCCTTACTGCCAAATATTACGTGTATAACAGCTATATTGGAGATGTGAATCAGTACTTTGCCAAAGGAGCTGTCAAGATTAATTTATGGCATGGTTCGCCATTAAAACGTATTGAATATGATATCAATAACGGCCCATTATTCTCGATTTATCACCCTCAGAGTTTGCATCAAAAGTTTGTCTCCTTAACGCAATACCACCAGCAAAGAATTGCTCCAGATTACATGATTGCTCCAAGCGATTTAGTCTCAGCATTATTTGCTACAGCTTTTCATATTAGCGAGCACCATATGTTGTTATCGGGCAATCCTCGTACAGATTTTTATCAGCGATACCCTAAATCAACATCCATAATACAAACATTGAAACAGAATAATAATGTGTCACAGGTGTTATTGTACGCCCCTTCTTGGCGAGACAGTGGCATTGCGAGTGATAGGGAAGCTCACACTAACCCTTATCTACAAGCCATTAATTTTGAGAGCTTATCGGAAGCACTCGTCTACAATAAGCAGCTATTATTATTGCGCTTACACCCTAATGAAGCTGATTTAGCCAATGATATTAGTCACTATCCGAATATTATTAATATCTCTGATTGGCAAGATACTTATGAAATCATCAATGACGTTGATTTACTGATCACAGACTATTCATCTTTATACATAGACATGTTGCAGACCCGAGCCGACATTGTGTTTTTTCAATTCGATCATCGAGAATATCAAGCTGATAGCCGCCAGTGTTACCCCTACGCAGAGAGCCTCCCCATGGCAGGCGAAGTCATTTTTGAATTTGATGTACTGTTAAAGTATTTGCACACCATGGGTGAAAGCCCCAATATTGCCTCGTTAACACACAAAAAAAATAGAGCTGAGTTAACTCAGCTCTATTGGCAATATCAGCATATTGAAAGCTTTACTGTACTTGATAATTTAGTCAGTCAATCTTAGCAGCTGCATTATCTCAATAGTGCCAGTAAGTCATCGGCATTGCCTTGCCACTGACTTTTGGCACTTCCAGCGAGAATACTATCTGCAAGACTTTGTTTATGTTGCTGCATTTCTTGAATTTTCTCTTCAACTGTACCTTGAGCAATTAGCTTATAAACAAATACTGGATTTAGTTGACCAATGCGGTGCGCTCGGTCGGTCGCTTGTTTTTCTGCTGCGGGGTTCCACCATGGATCAAAGTGAATCACAGTATCTGCAGCGGTTAAATTAAGCCCAGTTCCGCCCGCTTTTAAACTGATTAAAAACACCGGCACATCCCCCTCTTGAAACGCGTCGATTTCATCTTGGCGCTGTCGAGTTTGACCAGTTAATTTACTATATGGAATACCCATATTAATAAACTCTTGTTCAATCAATGCCAGCATACCTGTGAACTGACTAAAGATTAGGATCTTTCGGCCTTCTTCAACCATTTCTGGCACGTTTTGCGTCAGCCAAGTTAACTTCGCATTATCTTCAACGTATTGAGCTTGTTCTAACTTAACCAGTCTAGGATCGCAACAGGCTTGGCGTAGTTTTAATAACGCATCTAAAAACTCAATATGACTGCTTGAAACACCTTGTTTTGCAAACAGTTCTCGCAGTTTTTTCTCCATCACTAAGCGGATACTTTCATATAAGTTACGTTGATCTTTTTCCAGTTCAAGGGTTTGTACTATGATGGTTTTTTCAGGTAACTCCGACATCACTTCGTTTTTAGTACGACGTAGTAAAAATGGCGCAATTCGGTTTAGCAAAATAGCTGACTTTTCAGTATCAGCTTGTTTCTCAATTGGGCCACGAAACTCTTTATTAAAGTAAGCATGTTGGCCTAATAATCCTGGTAAACAAAAATCCATTAACGACTTTAATTCACCTAAATGATTTTCTAACGGTGTGCCTGACAAACACAAACGGAATTGACCTTTAAAAGTCTTTAACGCTTGAGTCACCTTTGCTTGCGCATTTTTGATTTGTTGTGCTTCATCTAAAATAATGTGCTCAAAGCTATATTCGCTATACACCATTTCATCACGTAAAATCAGAGGGTATGTGGTGATAATGACATCAAACTCTTCGATTTTTTCGAGTAATGCTTGACGCTTGTTGCCATGAATAACCAACACTTTTAGCTCGGGAGTAAACTTTTGCGCTTCTTTATACCAGTTACCCACTAAACTAGTAGGACAAACGATAAGACTCGGTCTTGGTGTTAATGACGTCGTGCTGCTCGAGTCAATATTTTGCGCTTTCATCTGTTTGGCTTTTAATAAAAATGCCAATGTCTGTAACGTCTTACCTAAGCCCATATCATCAGCAAGAATACCGCCCAGTTGATATTCTTTTAAAAAGCACAACCAATCAAACCCTAGTTTTTGATAGTCTCGCAAAGTGGCATTAAGCCCTGTGGGCAATGCAACTGACTCAATCCCTTTAAACTCGGCTAACTTTGTCGCTAAATGCCTGACTCTTTCACCATTGAGTAATCTAATATCGCTTTCTGACAATTCATTAAGCAAATCAGCTCGGTTACGTGGGACTTCGAGAACATCACCACCGCCTCGCTGAAATAACTCTTGAATCACCGAAATTAGCGGCTTAATTGTTTTGGCTTTGATTTTGACAAACCGTCCATTTGGCCCAGGTAAAATAAGCTCTTGCTCATCATCAGGCTCACCATTTTGCTGGAGCCAACGGGCAACAAGGCTCAACAGCGGCACACTCTGCCCTTCGATATCAGCATTTAACGATAACGAAAACCAACCACTATCTTCATCGTCATCTAAATCTACCTCAATATCTGCATCAACAATATTTAAGTCAAAGTCAGCAGCAAATTCCACGTTATAGCCTAAATCTTCTAAGGTCATAATGCCAAAAGTCGTGAGTTGCGCCCACTCGTTAACCATCTCTGGCATTAAACCAAGGCTAAAATAGCTAACATGTTGATTGTTATAGGTCAGGATACTGTTATCAATCGCCTGTAACTGTAGGCTTTCGAGACATTCAAGTGCTTGAGCTTCTAACTCAAGCTCTCGATGTATTTGATATTGCACCTTACCTTGTTTGATAAGGTTAATTTTCTCTCGGCTTTTTCTACCAGCAATGCTGATATCACCATACAGAAACTCGACTTGTAGCACAGGCTGCATCATAGGACTGTCATCAAGCTGTGCCATCGTAAAGGTTAGCGAGACTTTGAGCGGATCTTCTATCTCATGAAATTCAATCTCACTGGGAACTGGCACACTTTTAGGTGAAAAATGACGCAGCATTTTATCGCTAATATCATCCACCTTATCTAATGGCACTGGCGGCATTTGTTGCAGCAGCTTTAATTTATCTACTGATAAATCCGTGTCTAAATAGCCAACTTTTAAATAATCTAAGTCAACGAACATTGGTGGGTTGGTAGCGATAAACTCCCAATTATCTAGCTCTGGCATACTCATGCTAATTTGAGTATGACGGGCGTCAGTTTCTTGCCAAACAAAATCAGGAGCCAGTTTAGAAGTTAACGTTAAAGGTGTGCGATTCTCTTCCCAGAAGCACGTACCAAGCTCAAGCATTTTTGTTAATGCAAGAGCGCAAATTTCGCCCTCAAGGTATATTTTTGAAGCACTTTTTGAAGAAGATAACAGCAAGCTAATAATCTGACTATCTTCAGGACTGATCCACCAAGGTAGATGATATTTAACATCATTTAAGGCAATTTTACTGCCCTTATTAAACTGTTGTTTTTTATTTAGCTTACTGCGCTTAAAGTCGACAAAAATGCCATGATGGTCGCTAGAAAGCGTGAAAATAATTCGATCTTTTTCTTCATCTTCTTCTGTGGCGTGCACTAAATCTTGCTTTTCAAGCTGCATCAACCACTGGCTTAATCGTTGTTCTTCAACTGGTTTTTTATCAATTAGCGCTAACAAGGCGGCTGCAACATGCTTACAGTTGGAGCCGACAGGACAAGTACAATGTGATTTCATCACGATTTTGTGATTAACATTTACCAGAGTAATGTCTTGGCGATAAGGCTCGATCGCAGAGCCAGCCACATAAGATTCAACATTATGATTTTCTTGGCTTGCGTGCACTTCAAGCACTCGGCCTTCAATGAGATAATTCTGCGCTTTTTGTAATTGAACTGATGAAAATAACTTAGCAATCAACTCTAAGCTTATTTTGATAGGAAGATTAAACAATTTGGCCGACATGACTATCCCATACAAGCAGTAACCACATGGCTACTCAACAACAAACGTAACTAGCCATTGTATGGAAGAAGATGGCAAAATTCTACTGTAATTAGCCATCTTCAAAAAAAACCATCAACCTTGCAATAAATACTCTTCTGCAGCCTCTATTGAGCGTGGTTTACCAACCAACATGATGATGTCATTACGCTCGAAAACCCAGTCTTCTGGTGCAGGACTTATCTCCTCGCCTTTCCTTCTTACCGCTCTAAGTTCAACACCAAACTGAGACCAAGGGATTTTAGCGATGCGCTTACCAACCGCATTAGAACCAGTATCTAACGACACCGCATGCAGTAGCTCTAAGGTCATATCCGTCTCAGCTCCAGTAAAAAAGCCATGAAGATATTGGTAATGGTTACGCCTTTCTGATTCTAATCGCTTAATAATTCTTGGTAGTGGCACCCCACATTTGTATAGCACTTGGGATACCAGCATTAAGCTGCCTTCAAGCTTTTCGGGAATAACCTGCGTGGCGCCCATCTCTTTTAAACTATCAAGCTCTGCATCATCCGTGGTTCTCACTAAAATCTTAGTATCTGGCGCCAATTTGCGCGACAGTGCCAGGCAATCTTCCACTTGGCGAGACTCTCCAAATGTAATGACCACCATGCTGGCACGACGTATACCAATTTGTTTTAATAACCCCATTTTACAAGCGTCACCGAAAAATACAGGTTCGCCAGCATTCTTAGCTTCTGACACTCTCGTAGGGTCAAGATCTAACACCACAAATGGCACTGCTTCTTTTTTCAAAAATCGGGCGATGGTTTGCCCCACTCGGCCGTAACCAAGAATTAATACTAAATCCCCGTCTTCTGGTGGCGGCAATTGAAACTCATCTTCAATCTGTTTTTTACGTGATGTTTTACCTTCGATAGCCTGCGCTATATCAACACTGTTTCTGATAAGCCAAGGCGCAATTGACATAGACAAAACGGCCACCATGACAAAAATGGTACTCATTTGAGTTTCTAATAGCTGATAATTAACCGCCAAAGCTAACAGTACAAAACTAAACTCACCCACTTGTGCCAAGCTAATGGCTGTACTTAACGCCACTTTAAACTGTTCACCGCCCAACTTTAAAATACCGAATACCACGACAGTTTTAGTCACTAAAACAGCAACTAAAATTAATAGAATTTGCCACCAAAATTGCGCAACAATCGTAAAATCTAGCAGCATACCGATAGAGATAAAAAACAGACCCATTAAGAGATCTCTAAATGGTCTTATATCAGCTTCAAGTTGACGACGATATTGACTCTCACCCAATAACATACCCGCAATAAAAGCACCGAGCGCCATCGATAAACCTAACCACTGAGTAAAGGCTCCTGTGACTAATACAACAACTAAGGTGGATAACACGAACAATTCATTTGAACGAGAACGGGCTACTTCGTCAAAAATTCGAGGTAACACCCACTTACCGAAAGACATCAAACCAATGAATGCCAAAATGCCTGTAAGCATACCCCAAGCAATATCTAGAAAGCCTATCGGCTCACCATTGGTTGATAGTAAAGGTAAGATAATTAATAGCGGCACCACTGCAATATCTTGAAAGAGCAGCACACTGACAGAGAGCTCGCCGTGACGTCTTCGCATCCACCCTTGCTCGTTAACCAGCTTTAATACAATCGCCGTTGAAGACAATGCAACTGCAGAACCAATAACAATGGCTGAAATCATATCTTGGCCAAATAGCAGTGCCACCAAACCAGCTAACAGCGCAGTAAAGGTAACTTGCGCACTACCTAAGCCAAATACCGTTCTTCGCATTGACCACAACTTAGGTACAGAGAATTCAAGCCCTAAACTGAACATCAATAACACAACGCCAAGCTCAGCCACTGAATGCATTTGCTGCTGGGTGAACCAATGAAAACCGCTAGGACCGCTCACTACTCCTGTGAGTAGGTAAGCAAGAATGGGAGGTAAACCAAATCGCCTTAGCAGTGAAATAGCCACAATAGCTATCACGAGCATTGAGAGAATATGGATAAAGATGCTGTGCTCCATAAATGCGAGTTCTCCGAGTCAATAAAATAGCGATTCAATGAAACAGTCTATTAACAATAAAACCAATTAACAATAACCTTATGATAATTAGTAACTAAAAATATCAGGCACAGTTTTTGCTTACATTTTGATACAGGTAAAAACAATTTTATTTATATGTTTCGCATTCGCATGTATTTGCATCAAATGAGGTAGTAAAAATGGATTACGCCATAGCTTCACAGCCATATCCAGAACAAAACTGGGGAAAATCAGCGCCTTACACAGCTGGCAAAGATCACAACTCAGATAATAATTTGATGGAAATCTTGCAGCAAATGCACGCAAGTTTAGAGCCAAGAACGGTCTTTGCCAGTTACGGCAAATCACTAGGCCAATTATTGCCGATCCAAGGTGTACAACTGAATCACCAGCTAAAACTAAACTGGGGCCGTTGTCATGGACTTAATCAACAAAGAGTGATTAGCGGCTTTGGTGAGCCTTATAGCATCAAATATTACCTTAGCTCACCATTAACACCCGACCAATTAATACAGCTTAATGAAATTGAAAAATTGTTTTGCCAACCATTTTTAAATGCAACTAAGTACAGTCAAATGTCGAATCAAGCCATGTTTGATGCATTAACAGGCTTAGGTAATCGCTATTATTATCGACAAAGTATCAAGAGCGCATTGGCCAGAGCCAACAGAAACCAAGGTGATATCTCTTTGGTTGTGCTCGATTTAGACAACTTTAAAAGTGTAAATGATCAACACGGACATAAACTTGGCGATACGATTTTATCTTCATTTGCTGAACTGATTAATGACGCTATTCGAAATACCGATCAAGCTTTTCGTATTGGTGGTGACGAATTTATAATTATAGCTCAAGGAAATGCACTCGAAATGACGCCTTTGTGTCAGCGTATCATTAACACCATGGAGTCACATCCGTTAATGAGCACTTTTCAAGTTAAATGCAGCTTAGGCGTGGCAAGTTCAAGTGGCGCACAAACCCAAGATAAACTGTATGAAAGTGCTGACATGGCGTTATATGAAGCCAAAGATGCGGGCAGAAATTGTTTTAGAATTTGCAATGACTAAGGTATGAATAGACAAAACTTAACAGAGTTAAATTATTGATAATAAATCACAAAGATAATTGTGAGTGTTCAGCTATATTAGCGAATCACTTTAACGTTGAGCGTTCTTAGTGAGTAAAAAGATTGCCGTTTTATACTAAGTTACCTTGAAGAAATGCAGTAACTGTTTGTAAACGTTAATCTGATGTCTGCATTTTATAGTTTAATAGTAAACCGATTTCATCAGCTTTAGCTAAGTAGCGTTTATCGACCCACAAGCCAATCGCGGCAACTAACACTTCGCCATAAAAAACCAAAGCTACTCTATCCCTCATCCAAGGCGGAACGGCAAGTTCTTGCCATATCTTTTTAAGCTCTCGTCCTTTATCCCTAAAGTGGGGTTGACAGCGGGTACTCCCTTTCGCTGTAAAGGCAATGCTAACCGAGGTTAAATCCGTTATCGATAGTCGCGCTCCTTGAGTACTCGCTCCCACTGAAACATGTAAAGGTTGGGGTGATTGCTCACCTTCTAAATTATTAATAGATAGACTGGATAACTCAACAGTACAAACCTCTTCAGTTCGCATGTCTAACCGCTGAATCGCATTAGTCAGCAACTCAGCATCAATGCTCTGTGATTCCTCTAAGTCCTTTTTACTGATCTTGGGTACAACATAGGCACATCCAGCAAAACGTTTAATCGAATATCCAGCACACTGGACATCTACGTTAGCATCATTAGCAGCGTACAATAGTTGACTCACAATTTGCTCAAGCTGCGACTGAGACGGTAATTTGTAGCCTTGAGCTAAAATAAAACCGCGTAACAGCAAGTTTTGCCATTCACTTGATTGTTCTTTGAATGTTAATAGCGCTAAACCAGGGCCTGATAAACTAAAACTCGGAGAGTATGTAATGAATTCAGGAAGTCGCTGAGTCACTTCAGCGTCAACGATAGATTGCTGCTGCGCACAAAGCTGCGCGCTGCGAGATGCTGTTGCAGCAATACTCGGCCAACGTTGCTTTAGTCTAGGAATGATATCTTGACGCAGAAAATTTCGATCATACTGGGTGTCTAAGTTACTCTCATCTTCGATATGAATTAATGACTTATCGATTGCAAATGCCTCAATGTCACTACGAGAAAAGCCCAGTAAAGGTCTAATGACCCAACTTTGTTGATGAAATGCTTGAATGCTCCCCATAGCTGCCAATCCCTTCGGGCCTTGACCACGTTTTAACGCTAGTAATAACGTTTCAAGCTGATCATCTTGATGATGGGCCGTTAAGAGAATATCACCAGGATTAAGGTACTTTTTAAAAACTTGATAGCGAGCATCTCGGGCGATTGCTTCAAGACTCGTCCGAGATGTTTTAGTCAATGAGACATGCTCTACTTGAATAGGGAGTTGATATTGACTCGCTTGTGATACACAGTGCTGCGCCCACTCATCTGCATTTGGGCTTAAACCATGATGCACATGGACCAATAAACATGAAATATGCGGGTTTTGCTGGGCAAACTGGCTCAAGCCGTAACAAAGACACTCAGAATCAACCCCGCCGCTGTATGCCAGCACAATTTTATTCGGTGAATGATGAGCAGCATTAACAGCACCAGCTGGGCTGTTAATCGGTAACAAAGCTGATGTGTGCTGCTTAATCGCTTCACAGATATTAATGATTTTCATCAGCTTGTCCCTTTTAACATACTATGATTAATCCAGTGCGTTACTCAGCGCACTTAACACGACAAAGTTACGCAGAGTTAACACTAAAAAACAATCTTAACGTTACTCGAGCCGACCAAGCTTTCAATTGCTAACATCAGCTCATCGGTAGGATTAACACGCCACTCATCCCCTAAACGTAATTGCCCTGCGGCTTCACGCTGCTGATAATTAATCACTACTGGTACGCTACCATTTTTCCAAGGCGAAAGCGCTTGTTCAAATTTTTCCAGCCACTCAGGGTTAATATCCTCAGCAGTAACATTAATTTCTACCGCATTAGCAAAGTGACTTCTCGCCTCACCGATTTCGATAATATTGCGTGCAGTCATTCGGTTACCGCCAGCAAAGTCATCAAAGCTCACTTCACCTTCACAAATCAAAATACGATCTTTTTCTAAAAGATGATTAAATTTCTCAAATGCCTCAGTAAACAACATGACTTCTAATCGCGCACTTTTATCATCAAGAGTGACCAAGCCCATTTTTGAGCCTCGCTTGGTGATCATCACTCGAGTGGCAATAACTAACCCTGCAGCTTTAACGGTTTTACCGCGATCAGTTGGGTGAACGTCTTTCAATCGTCCAGAAGTGTATTGTCTTAACTCTTTTAAATACTGATTAATTGGGTGACCAGTAAGGTATAAACCTAATGTGTCACGCTCGCCTTCAAGCCAAACTTTGTCAGGCCATGTAGGACATTCGACAAAGCTTTGTTTGTTATCTTCTGGCTCAGAATTAAGTAAGCCAAACATATCATTCTGGCCAATTGCTTCAGCTTTCGCATGTTGAGCAGCAGCTAAAATCGCTTCAGGTAAGGTCGCCATCATGGCCGCACGATGTGGACCTAAGTTATCGAGTGCTCCTGCGCAAATTAACTTTTCAATCACCCGCTTATTTAGCTTTTTAAGATCGATACGAGCACAGAAATCAAACAAATCGGTAAATGGGCCATCTTTACGCGCATTTAAAATCGATTCTACAGGGCCATCACCCACCCCTTTAATCGCGCCAATCCCATAAACAATGTTTAAGTCGTCATCGACAGTAAACTTGAACAATCCCTTATTCACATCAGGTGGAATAATTGGCAAGCCCATACGCTCGCACTCATCAACCAAAATCACAATTTTATCAGTGTTATCCATATCAGCGGACATTACTGCTGCCATAAACTCTGCAGGATAATGGGTTTTTAGCCACAAGGTTTGATAAGAAACAAGCGCATAAGCAGCCGAGTGAGATTTGTTGAAACCGTAGCCCGCGAACTTTTCTACCAAGTCGAAAATTTTCATCGACAATGGCCCATCAACGCCATTCTTAATTGCGCCAGCTTCGAAAGTACCCCGTTGCTTAGCCATTTCTTCAGGTTTTTTCTTACCCATAGCACGACGAAGCATGTCCGCGCCACCTAAGGTATATCCAGCCAATACCTGCGCAATTTGCATAACCTGTTCTTGGTATAAAATAATACCGTATGTCGGCTCTAGTAGGTCTTTTAACGACTCATGTTGATACTCTGCATCAGGATATGAGACTTCTTCACGGCCATGCTTACGCTCAATAAAGTTGTCTACCATGCCGGACTGCAAAGGTCCTGGGCGGAATAACGCCACTAATGCAATCATGTCTTCAAAACAATCGGGTTGCAGACGTTTAATCAAGTCTTTCATACCACGAGACTCCAACTGGAATACCGCCGTGGTTTCATAACGCTGCAATAATCTAAATGATTTAGGGTCAGTCAAGCTAATGGATTCAATTCTGACAGGTTCTTCCCCTGCTTTTTCTAAGCGAGGGTTAATCATCTGCAAAGCCCAGTCGATAATAGTTAGGGTTCTTAATCCCAAGAAATCGAATTTAACTAAGCCAGCCGTTTCAACATCATTTTTATCAAACTGAGTCACTGGGTTTAAGCCTTCTGCATCACAATATAGTGGTGAGAAGTCAGTGATGACTGTCGGTGAAATTACAACACCACCAGCATGTTTACCCGCGTTTCGGGTCACACCTTCAAGGCGGCGACACATATCAATAAGCTCTTTGACATCTTCATCGCTATTATAAGCTTCTGGCAGTGACGGCTCGACTTCGAACGCTTTAGCCAGTGTCATGCCAGGCTCGGCTGGGATCATTTTGGTAAGCCGTTCAACAAAACCATAAGGATGACCTAACACCCGCCCAACATCTCGTACTACCGCTTTTGCCGCCATCGTACCGAAGGTAATAATTTGAGATACTGCATCACGGCCATATAAATCGGCAACGTGGTCAATTACCTCATCACGGCGATCCATACAGAAGTCAACGTCGAAATCGGGCATGGATACACGTTCAGGGTTCAAGAAACGTTCAAATAACAAATCGTATTCTAATGGATCTAAGTCAGTAATTTTAAGCGCATAAGCCACTAAAGAACCGGCACCAGAGCCACGTCCCGGTCCAACAGGTATGCCATTATCTTTCCCCCATTGAATGAACTCCATTACGATCAAGAAGTAACCAGGGAACCCCATTTGGTTAATCACTTTTAGTTCAACATCGAGACGTTCATCATACTCAGGACGTTTCTCTTTACGCTCTTGCTCGTCAGGGAATAAAAACTCTAAACGCTCTTCCAGACCTTTTTCAGACACTTCAACCAAAAAGTCTTCAATGGTCAAATCGCCTGTTGGGAAATTAGGTAAGAAATATTCATTTAAACGAATCGTGACATTACAGCGTTTGGCAATTTCAACACTGTTTGATAATGCAGATGGAATATCAGCAAACAAATCACACATTTCATCTTCGGTTCGGAGATATTGTTGTTCACTGTATTTTTTAGGTCTACGAGGATCGGCTAACGTAAAGCCGTCATGAATCGCAACCCGAATTTCGTGAGACTCAAAGTCGTCGGCTTTTAAAAACACCACTTGGTTAGTTGCAACAACAGGTAATTCATTTTCTGAAGCCAGTTTAACAGCCATATGAAGATAACGTTCTTCATCCGGTCTGCCCGTTCTGATCAACTCTAAAAAGTAACGGTCATGGAAGTGGGTTTTATAGAATGACACCAGCTCTTCAACTTGCGCCATGTTACCTTTCAATAGCGCTTTACCAATATCGCCATCTTTAGCACCTGAAATCAGCAAGATGCCTTGATTAAATTTAACTAACCATTCCTGATCGATGACCACTCTGCCGTTAAGCTGGCCACGTAAATACGCTTCACTGATTAATTGAGTTAAGCTTTGATAACCGTGATTGTCTAAGGCGATAATGGTAATAGCACAGTATTCATCCGCAAAACCTGGCACTTTCATCCAAAAGTCAGCGCCGATAATCGGTTTTATTCCCGCGCCATGACAACCGCCATAGAATTTTACTAGACCACAAAAGTTATTCTGGTCAGTAATTGCTAATGCTCCCATACCAAGTTCTGAGGCTTTCGCCAGAATAGGTTTAACTTTTGCCACGCCATCAGACATGGAAAAATCACTGTGAACACGGAGATGGACGAAACGAGGATCGGACATAGAATATGAGTATCTTTGAAATGCATGATTAAAAGGAAAAAACCGCTGACCAGATTAGCAAACTACGCCAATTTATAATAGCGAAATTAATATCAATCTAAGCGGAAAGTCAACGGTTCAGCCCTGACCTCGTAAGTTGAAATTACAGGGCTTCGTAACAAATAATAATCTAAAAATAATGAGGTAAAAATAATGAACTAAAAGTCATCGCTCATCATGACTGATTAAGAATAGCCATCACAGGCTTAAAACTTTTGCGATGCTCAGGTAGTACGCCGTGTGCTTCTAATGCTTCGAAGTGAGCTTTTGTTGGATAACCTTTGTGATTAGCAAATCCATATTGAGGATATCTGGCATCTAATGCATCCATTTCACGATCGCGAGTGACTTTAGCGATAATTGACGCTGCGCTAATCGCTGCTACTAATCCGTCACCTTTTATAATCGCATGGCTTTGAATACCAAAATCAGGGGTACGATTACCATCGACTAAAACCTTTTCTGGTTGAATGGATAATCCAGCAACAGCTCGCTGCATTGCTAACATAGTGGCGTGCAGAATATTGATATCATCAATTTCGGTTGGCGTTGCTCTACCAACACTAATGGCTAAGGCTTTATCTGTTATCTCGTTAAACAATAACTCTCGACGCTTTTCTGATAGTTTTTTAGAATCATTTAACCCCGCTATCGGCTGATTAGGATCAAGAATAACAGCGGCAGTCACCACATCCCCTACTAAAGGACCGCGGCCAACTTCATCTACACCAGCAACAACACCACGAGTGATATACGCAACTTGCTCAGGTGTAATCCCTTTAATGACTGTCGGTATTCTGCTCATGATTTCACTTCTTGCAGTGGAGAGTGGCTTATTAATTCGATAACAGCGTCTGCAGCTCGATCGCTGGCGTTGCAGCGAAGGGTTTCATGGATTTGCTCAAACTCAGCTTTCAATGGCGTAAAGTCACGATTTAGCTGTTCAATCACAGCTGCAGAAATATTCTTCTCGTTACATTCATCTTGAACAATTTCAGGGATTAACGCACGACCCGCTAATAAATTTGGTAAAGAATAGTGCTCGACCAACATCAGTCGCTTTGCCAAGGCGTATGTCATCGCATTAACACGATATGACATCACCATCGGACGCTTAACAAGCATGGCTTCTAACGCCGCTGTACCGGATGCTAACAATATGGCATCTGATGCCGCCATCACAGCACGAGATTGTCCTTCAACCAATTCGATTTCAAGATCTGGCGCAAACTGTTTAAGTGCCGTTATAAACTGTTCACGGCGAGCTTGATTAACCAAAGGCGTCACAAATTTAATATCTGGATAGGTTTGCTTAATAATGACTGCAGCTTTGATAAATGGTTCGGCAAGTTGCTTGAGTTCGCCACCTCGTGAACCAGGCAAAATCGCTAAATATTCCGCTTGCGGATCTAAGCCAAGCTGCTCACGGGCTGCAAGCTTGTCGCTTTCCATGGGAATATCATCAGCTAAAGTGTGACCAACAAAAGTACAAGGTACCTGATGCTTGTCATAAAATGCTTTTTCAAACGGCAGTAATGACAGCACCATGTTGGTTGCTTTTGCAATTTTAAAAATACGTTTTGGACGCCAAGCCCATACAGATGGACTGACATAGTGAACGGTTTTAATCCCTTGTGCTTTGAGTTTAAGCTCAAGACCAATATTAAAATCGGGTGCATCTATGCCAATAAAACAATCAGGTTTTTCAGCACAAATATTTTTGATTAACGTCGCGCGTACTTTTAGCAGTCGTGGTAATCGCGCGAGGACTTCAACAATCCCCATGACAGCAAGCTCTTCAAATGAAAAGTAACTCTCAAAACCGAGCGCTTCCATTTGTGGCCCACCAATACCGATAAATCGTGCATCAGGGTATTGTTTTTGCAGTGACTTTATTAATCCTGCACCTAAAATATCGCCGGAGAGTTCTCCGGCGACCATTGCAAATATACGAGGGGTATTATTTGTCATGTTATCTTCTATCGAATGATCCCGCGAGATGAGCCATTAATAAACTCAACCATCCCTTTTACATGTTCATCTGATTCAGCATCGGCTGTAATTTCAGCTAATGCTTCTTCAATTGTCAGGTTTTTACGGTACAACGATTTATACGTACGGCGAATAGCATGTTGAGTTTCTTTAGTGAAACCACGGCGCTTAAGACCTTCAACATTTAACCCACGAGGGATTGCTGGGCTACCTGCAGCCATCACAAATGGCGGCACATCTTGGAAGATAGTAGAAGAACCTGCAGTAAACGCATG
The DNA here is from genome assembly GCF_001401775.1 of Shewanella sp. P1-14-1. Classification (NCBI taxonomy): domain Bacteria; kingdom Pseudomonadati; phylum Pseudomonadota; class Gammaproteobacteria; order Alteromonadales; family Shewanellaceae; genus Shewanella; species Shewanella sp. P1-14-1. The sequence goes on from NZ_LKTL01000003.1 coordinate 145,069, forward strand.
GGCACCAATATGAACAAATTGATGTACGCCTGTCATGCCGCCTAAAATTGCCCAGTCACCGACGTGTACATGACCAGCAATTGACGCATTGTTAGCCATAATGATGTTATCGCCTAATACGCAATCATGAGCAATGTGCACGTAAGCCATCAATAAATTGTTCGAACCAATACGCGTTTCACTATTGTCTTGAATCGTGCCACGATGAATGGTGACATTTTCACGAACAATATTGTTGTCGCCCATGATTAATGTCGTTGGCTCACCTGCGTATTTTTTGTCCTGACATTCTTCACCAATAGATGAAAATTGAAAGAAGCGATTACCCTTACCTATGACGCTTGGGCCTTTAATAACCACATGGGAACTAATCCAAGTATCATCGCCGATTTCAACATCAGCGCCGATATAACTCCAAGGACCAATGGTAACGTTGTTACCAATTTTTGCATCGGGATGTACGAATGCTAACTTATCAATCACTTGTTAATCTCTCTGCGTGCACACATTATTTCGGCTGAACAAGCTAGTTCACCATCAACAAATGCCTGTCCTTCAAATACACCAATCCCTCGGCGCTCTTTAATCATTTTAACGTGAAAATGTAATTGATCCCCTGGTGAAACAACACGTTTAAAACGGGCTTTATCAACACCAGCAAGTAGGTATAGCACATCAGGAGAAGGATCTGGGCTCATGGTTTTAAATGCAAGTAAGCCAGTAGCCTGTGCCATTGCTTCAATAATTAACACGCCGGGCATGACAGGTTTAACAGGAAAATGGCCTTGGAAGAAAGGTTCGTTAAACGTCACGTTTTTGATCGCATGTAATGATTCACCAACGGTGTAATCTAAAACACGATCGACAAGTAAAAATGGGTAACGATGAGGAAGATATTGAAGAATTTCTTCAATATCCATTGTATTCAATTGGTTTGCCACACGTAATTCCTCGAAATGGCGTTAACGCCATTTACTGCTAATCTTTTATTCTTTTCTCAATCTCTTTCACACGATTGAACAATTCATCTAAATGGCGGAAACGAACCGTATTACGTCGCCAGCTCTTATTATCCATTGCAATTGTAGCAGATGAATACAGACCAGGCTTACGAATTTCGCTTGTTACATTGGTACTGCCTGAAATATGTGTGCCATCCGCCACTTTAAGGTGACCTGCAATTCCACTTCCGCCGCCAACAATACAATATTTGCCCAAAGTTGAGCTACCGGCTAAGAAAGATGTCCCTGCAATTGCTGTATTTTGGCCTACAACACAATTGTGGGCGATTTGGACTTGGTTATCGATGATAACGCCATCGTGAATTTCAGTGTGTGACAATGCGCCACGGTCAACTGTAGTACCAGCTCCGATTTCGACATTATCACCAATTCTCACGCCACCGGTTTGTGGAATTTTAATCCAGTTACCGCGCTCATTGGCATAGCCAAAACCGTCAGAGCCAATGACACAACCAGAATGAAAGATACAATTTTGTCCCACTATCACGTCATGATAGAAGGTGACATTTGCCTTCAAACATGTGCCAGAACCAATAATTGATTGCTTTGCGACAACGCTTCCAGCACCGATTTGCACATCATTGCCAATAATCACATTGGCATCAATCACGACATTCGCCGCAATAGCAACATTCTCACCTAATTGGGCAGAAGCATGAATAACTGCTGAGGGATGAATACCTGTTGCCACTTTCGGGGTGGTATCAAGTAATTGCGCTACGCGTGCAAATCCTACGTAAGGATCTTTTAAAACCAAAGCATTACCAGAGTAATCTTCGGCATCTTTTTCACTCAATAACACCGCACCAGCTTGAGAAGATTCAAGCTGTGCACGGTACTTACTATTGGCTAAAAAAGAAAGTTGATCTGAAGCAGCATCTTCAAGGGTCGCAACTCCGGTTATTTCCAGAGAATCATCACCCAAAATCGTTGCGCCCAACAGCTGACCAAGCTCTTTTAAAGTCACAGTTTTCATTAGTTGCCTTTACTTAACGCTTGAACAACTTTGTCGCTGATATCAGCTTCTGGCTTTACAAAGATTACAGCACCACGTTGAAGAACGATGTCATAAGACTCTTTCTGTGCAATAGTGTTGATTGCTTCTTGTACTTTAACTAAAAGCTTGTTTTGCTCTTCACCTTGACGACGACGCATATCTTCATCAAGTGCTTTGCCTTTTAGTTGGAAGTCAGATTTTAACGACTCCATTTGACGTACAAGATCTGTCTTTTGGCTGTCGCTCATCAACGCGCCATCACGTTGCTGCTTCTCAACCATAGTACGCATTTCTTCTTGCATTTTTTGTACTTCAGCAACACGGTCACCAAATTCAGTTTTTAGTGATTGTGAAATTTGTTCACGTTGAGGTAGTTGCTCAAACACTTCGCCCATATCAACCACAGCAATTTTCTCAGCATGTGCCATCATAGGTGCACTTAAAAATGCCATTGTTACTAACGCGCGATTTACCATCTTTTTCAAAATAGACTCCTTGTTATTATCAGCAAAACTTGCCGAGTGTATTTGTTTTAGAACGTTTTGCCAATATTGAACGAAAAGATCTCAGTTTCATCATCTTCGTATTCTTTAATCGGCCAAGCCAAGCTAAACACCATAGGTCCCATCGGCGATAGCCACTGAACACTCATACCCCAAGAGGCACGTATTCTGCTTGGGTCACTATAATCTTCCAATTTATCAAACTCATCGGCTGGAAGATATCTATACGAGTCATAATCGAACTCGGTATCCCATACGTTACCTGCATCAACGAAGAAGCTGGTACGTACTGAATTTGAATAAGCTTCATCCAAGAATGGAGTCGGCACAATCATTTCCATACTGGCAGTCGCAATTGCGTTACCACCAATCGATCTTCCTGAGCTCACTTGTACTCTATTTGGCTCACCCGGTAATGAACAGCTGTCACCAGAAGGATCTGGAGAACATGGTTCGCTACCACGGTATAAATAGAATGAACGTGGACCAACAGAGTTTGACTGGAAACCACGTAATGAGCTACTACCACCTGAATAGTAGTTTTCCCAGAAAGGAAGAATTTGGTCATTATCATTAAACTGGCCATAACCATTAGCATAACCCAAACGTGCACGGGTCAATAATACAAAGCTATGATTACGAGTTAATGGGAAATAGAAGTTAGTATCCAAATCTGTCTTAAAATACTGTAAATCAGAACCTGGAATGGTCGCTTTAGCGCTAAAGCGCTGTGATGAACCGTCGGTTGGGAAAGTACCACGGTTTAATGTACTGCGGCTCCAACCACCATTAAGCTCAAAGTTATCAAAACTTAAATCAGCATTAGGATCATCTGACTCACGATAAACATTATAGAAACGTAATGCTTGTTCATAAGCAGAAATTTCTGAAATTTGGTTATGACGGTAACCAATACCACCGTTTAAACGGTTGTATTCGTTAATCGGGAAACCTGAATTTAATGCAATACCATAAGATTTGTTTTTATAGCGCTCAAGGTTAGCCTCGTTCGCATCAAACTCATTCCAATAAATGCTACCACCTAAACTCACGCCATCTTTAGTAAAGTATGGGTCAGTGTAAGAGAAGTTTACATTCTTAGAGTATTTGTTGGTGTTTAAGCTGACGCCAGCTTGGTTACCTGTACCTAAGAAGTTACTTTGCTGAACACCAAACTGAAGGCTCAGACCAGATTCAGTACCGTAACCAACACCAGCGTTAAATGAGCCCGATGGTTGCTCTTTAACGTTAAATGCGACATCGACAAGATCATCACTTCCAGGCACCTGAACAGTCTCTGTATCAACGGTCTCAAAGTAACCTAGACGGTTAAGACGTGCTTTTGATTGTTCAACTTGTGCAGAGTTTAACCATGCACCTTCCATTTGACGTAATTCACGACGCATTACTTCATCTTTTGTCACTGTATTACCAGTGAAATTAACCGAGCGAACGTAGACACGTTTACCAGGGTTAACATTGATGTTTAGCGCAACTTCTTTAGATTCGTCATCAATTTCAGGGTAGGTTTTCACTTCTGGATAAGCATAACCAAATCGGCCAAGGTATTTGCTGTACATTTCTTCGGTGAACGTAACATCGCCACCGTTGTAAGTATCACCTTCTTTAATCGGCAAAATCGCTTTCATTAACTTTTCACGGCCCATTAGCTCACCGGTTAAGTTAACTTCAGAAACCTGATACTTCTCACCTTCATCAACATTGATGGTGATATACAATCCTTTTCTGTCAGGTGTCATCGCAACTTGTGTCGAAGTCACCTCAAAACGAATGTAACCTTGGTTATGATAGTAGGTTTTTACCGTTTCTAAATCTGCTTGTAGTTTTTGCTTTTGGTATCGACGTTCGCCGAATAAATCCCACCAAGCAACATAGTCTTTAAGCTCTAATAAACCGATCAATTCTGCATCTGAGAACACGCTGTTACCAACCACGTTGATTTGGCGAATTTCAGCCGCAAGACCTTCAGTGAAGTTAAACTTCAGCTCAACACGGTTACGTGGTAAGTTAATGACTTCAGCTTCTACTTTTGCGCCATATTTACCGACACCGTAGTAGAAGTCTTGTAAGCCTTTTTCAATCCCCGATAACATGGTTCTATCGAGAGACTCACCTATTTTAATACCTGAGCCATCTAAACTTTCTTGAAGCTGCTCATCTTTAATGTCTTTATTACCTTCAAAGGTCACGGCACTAATTGTCGCACGCTCTTTGACTGTAACGATTAACACCCCATCTTCATGAGCAACGTTAATCGTTTCAAAGTTAGTTGAGGCGTACAAGCTTTTAATCGCTTGCTGTAATTTAATTTGATCTACAGTATCGCCCACTTTAACGGGGAGACTAAGCAAGGCGGCACCAAGTGCAACTCGCTGTAAACCATCAATCTGGATGTCGGTCACTTCAAATGGTTGGAAAGTATCAGCCACACCATTGCCTGAAAATGACGCACCGACTAAAATCATCGAGGCAAAAAGTTTATTAAATCTCATAGAGCACTTCTAATTATTTGTGTTCCCTGCTCAGAGTCTGGAAAAATCATTGAAGATGGCAATGCTCATCAACAACAGCAGCATAACTGCACCAAACCTGAATCCTATGTCCTGAACCTTTTCTGGTACAGGCTTACCCGTAATCACTTCGATAAAGTAATACAGCAAGTGTCCCCCATCGAGTACTGGCAAAGGCATTAAATTAATAATCCCTAAGTTCACACTGATGAGTGCGATAAACCCAAGAAAATACACTAATCCATAGTCTGCGCTGGTGCCAGCACCTTGAGCTATTGATATAGGTCCACTCAGGTTTTTCACCGACACATCGCCGGTAAATAATTTTCCAATCATCTTAAAGCTGACAACAACCAGTTGCCAGGTTTTATCTGCAGCTGCAGCAAAGGAATCTACTATGCCATACTCAAGCTGGAAGCGCATACTTTCAGGCCAATCAATTTGAGTTGGGCTTACACCAACAATGCCAATGGTTTCTCCGTTTGCATTTGTTTGTGCTTGCGGAGTGACAATGATAGTTAATTGCTTATTGTTACGTGCGATGGTCAGGTTAACGTCTTTGTTTGCAGACGTTTGTATCACATCAACAAAATCATTCCAATCTTGATAAGGTTGACCATTTACCTTGAGTATTTCGTCACCCAACTGTAAACCAGCGATTTCGGCAGCACTACCGTTGGTTACAAGCGCAATCACAGGCTTAATTCCTGGGCGATATATTCCTAGACCCATAGCCCCAATAGGTGACTCTTTGTCTGGATCAAATTGCCAATCACGGATATCTAGTGTGTAAGTTTTTTCCGATGTTGTTGTCGAAGATAAAGGAACTAAGCTAATGTCCAGTTCTTTACCGCCAATATGGCCAACTAAAGCAAGGTTAACTTCCTCCCAGTTTCTAACTTTCTGGCCAGAAACTGCCACAATTTGCATCGGTTCTTTTAGCTCAATTTGAGCGGCTGGAGTATTTGCTCTTGTTGTATCAATAACAGGTTTTAGTGAAGGGACCCCAATAAGATACATTAAATAAAGTGCCACAATAGCAAATAAAAAGTTTGCAATCGGTCCTGCGGACACAACCGCAATCCGTTGCCAAACGGTTTTACGATTAAATGCCTGATCTTTTAACTCTTCAGGCACATCCTCAACTCGCTCATCGAGCATTTTGACGTAACCACCTAAAGGGATCATGGCAACGACATACTCAGTGCCATCTTGACCCACTTTACGCCAAATGGCTTTACCAAAACCAATAGAAAAACGTTCTACTTTGATGCCACAACGACGTGCAACCCAAAAATGTCCGTATTCATGTGCAGTAATCAAAATACCCAGTGCGACAATAAATGACCCCAGGTTCCATAAAAAATCTAACATTGTTCTCCTACGAACTAGTTAATCGATTTGATTGCTTCTTTTGCGATTATACGAGCTTGCCCGTCTAACGCCATAATATCTTCAATCGTACCTAATGCTGAATGTGATACCCGTTCTAAACAGGACTCATTAACACGAGCGATATCAGTAAACTTAATCTTTTCATTTAAAAAAGCATCAACAGCAATTTCGTTTGCTGCATTGAGTACAGTTGTAGCCTCTTGACCTTGTTCACATGCTTTCATCGCAAGAGCTAAACAAGGGAAACGTTGGTAGTCAGGTTCACAAAAGCTTAATTCTCGGACTTTGAAAAAATCCAAAGGTTCAACTCCAGCGTAAATTCTTTCTGGAAAAGACATACAATGCGCAATAGGAGTGCGCATATCAGGGTTACCCATTTGTGCAATCACTGAACCATCTTTGTATTGCACCATGGAGTGAATCACGCTTTGAGGGTGAATCACCACTTTCAATTGCTCTTTATTGGTATTAAAAAGCCAGCGCGCTTCAATAAATTCGAGCCCTTTATTCATCATGGTGGCTGAATCAACAGAAATCTTAGGTCCCATAGACCAATTAGGATGATTACATGCTTGTGTTGGTGTCATTGCACTTAAAGCGGCAATATCTGAAGTCAGAAATGGTCCACCAGAACCCGTTAATAAGATATGGGAAATACCAGATGCCGTTAAATCACAGGTTCCGAGATTTGCTTGAATATCGGCAGGGAGGCATTGAAAAATTGCGTTATGCTCACTATCGACTGGCAGTAGCGTCGCATTATTTTCACGGGCAGCCTTCATAAAAAGTTCACCAGACATCACCAGTGACTCTTTATTAGCTAATAGCACCCTTTTGCCCGCTTTAACCGCAGCGTAAGTTGACATTAACCCCGCTGCGCCAACAATTGCTGCCATCACGGTATCTACTTGAGTGGCTGTAACAAGACTTTCAAGTTCATCGGCGCCTGTGGTGACATCAATATTGAGGTTCGCTGGTATCGCTTCTTTAAGCGCTTGCGCCGCAGTTGAATCCACCATATGCGCGACACGAGGTTTATGCTTCAGACACAATTGAAGCATCTTTTCTACACTGGCATTGGCAACTAAACCATAAACGCAGTATTGCTCTGGATTATGCTCGATAACACTTAGCGTACTGCTTCCGATAGAGCCCGTGGCTCCAAGGATGACCATATTTTGCATGGTTGATTAAATCCAGAATGCGAGATAAATGAAAGTAAAAACAGGTAATGCTGCAGTCAGACTGTCCATTCTATCTAATACACCACCGTGACCCGGTAAGATTTTTCCTGAGTCTTTTATATTAGCTGCTCGTTTAAACATACTTTCAGACAGGTCACCAAATGCTGAAGCTATTGCCGTAATTAAGGTAACCGCAATGACAAGCCCAAGCTCTTGTTCTGGTGAGTAATACATAACACCTGCCACAACCGCCATAGTCGCAACTAAACCACCACCAAGGCCTTCTAAAGTCTTATTAGGGCTCACTTTCGGCATCAATTTATGCTTGCCTAATGAACGACCAGCAAAATAAGCTCCTGTATCAGCTGCCCAAACAATTAGCATGACTAAAAAGACTAAAGTACCACCAAAGTAAGGATCAACATTAGCACTGATTGACTTGAGGGTGATAAGTGAGACAAAACAGGGAATTAACGTTAACTGTCCAAACATTGATTTTAACATCGGACTGGCTTGCCAAATGCTGCCACTTTTAGGATAAGTAAACACTAACAAGGTGCTAATTACCCACCAAAAAAGGCCAATTGAAATGACGGCTAAAAAGATAGGATGAACTTGGCCTTTCAGCCATAATGCCTCAACTGGAACAAATATATTAAGTGCAATAAGAATTAACGAAACCGTGACGGTAAACGTCCATTGAGTGACTGTACATTGTGGGTCAATAAAACTCCCCCACTCTTTTGCTCCAATCATAAAAACAGGCACGAGTGCCCAAGCAAAATATTCTGCTGGTAAAAAGAAAATGGCACCTATCACTAATGGAAGGAGCCATAGTACAGTCATAATTCGTTGTTTTAACAAAGCAAAAGCCTCTTAAATTTTTTATACAGCTCGTATTTCTTCAATTTGACTGCCAGTCAAACCAAATCGACGCTGCCTACTGGCAAAAACGGCAAGTGCATCTTTAAAAGCTTGCTCGTTGAAGTCTGGCCACAAAGTCTCAGTAAAGACCAATTCTGCATATGCAGCCTGCCATAAAATAAAATTACTGATACGGTAATCACCGCCAGTTCGTATCATTAAATCTACTTCGTGCTGTTCACTCATACACAGTTGTTGATTTAACGACTCTTCTGTCAATTCACTTGACTCAATCTCGCCTTGGGCAACTTTATCTGCAAGCTTTTGAGCTGCTTGTAAAATATCCCAACGGCCACCGTAGTTAGCTGCAACATTAAGCACTAATCCGGTATTTTCTGCAGTGTGTTGTTGTGCTTTTTCAATCTGTTTTTGTAAACGTGCAGAAAAACGACTGGTATCACCAATGATATTTAATCTTACATGGTTATTATGCAGTAGTTTAATTTCTCTTTGTAATACTGAGAAAAACAACTCCATTAGTAAACTGACTTCTTTATCTGGCCTGCGCCAGTTTTCACTTGAAAATGCAAATAAGGTCAGTGACTCAATGCCTAGTTGGCTCGCGACACTCACAGCTCGGCGTACAGCTTTTACACCAGCCTTATGACCAAACACCCTTGGTTTTCCTTGCTGCTGAGCCCAGCGGCCATTACCGTCCATAATAATAGCGACATGCTTAGGTAGCGACTGCTTTACTGCTTCAGATAATTGCCCTGGCAATTGTTCTGATGACGCAATATCAGCACTCGACTTTGTTTCTGGCTCATATCCAACAGTGGATGACATCTATTACAACCCTTTCAAATAGACAAACGCCGTGTAGTATAACCTTACACGGCGCTTTAACTCTAGCTTTGCTAGGTTGAGAATTAGACTTCCATCAATTCTTTTTCTTTAGCAGCTAAAATTCCATCAATATTCTTGATGCTTGCATCAGTGAACTTTTGGATTTCATCTTCGCTACGGCGAACGTCATCTTCAGTACACTCTTTGGCTTTCTCAAGCTTTTTAACTTCACTGATAGCATCACGACGTACATTACGTACTGCAACACGACCATTTTCAGCTTCGCCACGTACGACTTTGATGAAGTCTTTACGACGTTCTTCAGTCAGTGCAGGTAATGGAATACGCATTGCGTTACCAGCAGTCATTGGGTTTAGACCTAAGTCTGAACTCATGATCGCTTTCTCAACAGCTTGAACCATAGTGGCATCAAAAACAGTTACATTTAATGTGCGAGAATCTTCAATACCAATGTTTGCCACTTGCTTAAGTGGTGTCATTGCACCGTAATATGACACTTGAATTGAATCAAGTAGGCTTGGGTGAGCACGACCAGTACGTACCTTAGCCATTTGGTTTTTAGTAGCTTCAACACATTTTGTCATGCGCTCTTGAGCATCTTCTTTAATTGTATCAATCACGATAAATATCCTTTTGGTCACAAATACTTATTACTTAAGCGATAATCTGAGAATGGCACATAGTCGTTGCTATGTCGATATTCGCTCATTGGTATACATTTAGTTTAAACAAATAACCTTTATGAGATTATTTCGTTTTAATATGCGTACCTTCATCTTCACCCATGATAACACGGCGTAAAGCACCCGGTTTATTCATGTTGAAAACTAAAATAGGCATATCGTGGTCACGGGCTAACGTAAATGCCGCTAAGTCCATTACCTTGAATTCATTTTCTAATACTTCGTCATAGGTCAAAGTATCATATTTAACTGCGTCAGGATCTTTCATTGGATCAGCAGAATAAACACCATCAACTTTTGTGCCTTTAAGTACAACTTCTGCTTCAATTTCGATACCGCGTAAACAGGCTGCTGAATCAGTTGTACAAAATGGGTTACCTGTACCAGCTGCAAAAATAACAACTCGGCCAGATTTTAATAAACTAATTGCCTCTGCCCAGTTATAGTCATCACAAACACCTTTTAAAGGAATTGCAGACATTAAACGTGCGTTGACATAGGCACGGTGCAGTGCATCACGCATCGCTAGGCCGTTCATCACAGTTGCAAGCATCCCCATATGGTCACCGACAACACGATTCATTCCAGCTTGCGCTAAGCCTTCACCACGGAATAGATTACCACCACCAATAACAACACCAACTTGAATACCTAACTCAACCAACTCTTTCACTTCTTGAGCCATACGGTCTAAAACTTTAGGGTCAATGCCGAAGCCTTCTTCGCCCATTAACGCTTCGCCGCTTAGTTTTAAAAGAACGCGTCTAAATGCAGGTTTTGGATTGGTGCTCATAATTTTTTCCTGATTATAACAAAACCGCAGCGGTTGCTGCGGCTTTAGGGGATGAAGAGATAATTACTTATGCTTTTTTAGTAGCAGCAATTTGTGCAGCAACTTCTGCAGCGAAATCTTCTTCTTTCTTCTCGATGCCTTCACCAACTTCTAAACGGATGAAGTTAGAAACAGTAGCGCCTTTCTCTTTCAGAATGTCGCCAACAGTTTTCTTTGGCTCCATGATGTAAGCTTGGCCAGTAAGAGAGATCTCACCAGTAAACTTCTTCATGCGACCGATAACCATTTTCTCAGCGATTTCTTGAGGCTTACCTTCGTTCATCGCGATTTCAACTTGAAGTGCTTGCTCACGAGCAACAACATCAGCTGGAACGTCAGTTGGGTTAACGAATTCAGGCTTAGAAGCAGCAACATGCATTGCAATGTGCTTTAATGTTTCTTCGTCAGCTTCACCAGAAACAACAACGCCGATACGGTCGCCGTGACGGTAAGAAGATTGAGAAGCACCATCGATGTATTCAACACGACGAACATTGATGTTCTCACCGATTTTAGCTACTAGCGCAACACGAGTTTCTTCGAATTGTGCTTTAAGATCTTCAATAGTTACTTTAGAAGCAGCTGCAACAGCTAATACTTCGTTAGCGAATGCTAAGAAGTTTGCATCTTTAGCAACGAAGTCAGTTTGACAGTTAACTTCTAATAAAGCTGTGTAACCTTCACCTGCTTGAATAAGGATAGTACCTTCAGCAGCGATGTTACCTGCTTTTTTAGCAGCCTTAGCAGCACCACTTTTACGCATGTTATCGATAGCTAGCTCGATATCACCGTTAGTTTCAGTTAGTGCTTTCTTACAATCCATCATGCCAGCGCCAGTGCGGTCACGAAGTTCTTTAACTTGGGCAGCAGTAATTGCCATTGTTAAATCCTCTATTTTAAATTCGTCTAATATTGCATTTAAAAACAGGGGCCCATAAGGCCCCTGTTCACCAATTAACTATTGGTACATAAGGGGGATGGTAACCATCACACCTTATTAAACAGTTTCTACGAAACCGTCTTGCTCAGCTTGAACAGCTAAATCTTGACCGCGGCCTGAGTTAGCAGCTGCAGCAACAGAAGTAGTGTACAAACGGATAGAACGCATAGCATCATCGTTACCAGGAACGATGTAGTTAACGCCGTCTGGAGCAGAGTTAGTATCAACAACAGCAACAACTGGGATACCTAGGTTGTTAGCTTCTTTAATAGCAATATGCTCATGGTCAGCACCGATAACGAATAATACGTCAGGTAAACCGCCCATGTTTTTGATACCGCCTAAAGATTTTTCTAACTTCTCTAGCTCGCGAGTACGCATTAACGCTTCTTTCTTAGTAAGCTTGTCGAAAGTACCGTCAACTGACTGGCTTTCTAGCTCTTTAAGACGCTTGATTGACTGACGAACAGTTTTCCAGTTAGTTAACATACCGCCTAACCAGCGGTGATCAACGTAGTACTGGTCACAAGAGATTGCAGCTTCTTTGATAGCTTCGCCAGCAGCGCGCTTAGTACCAACAAAAAGGATTTTACCTTTTTTAGAAGCAACGTTGCTAATGAACGCTAATGCTTCGTTGAACATTGGCACAGTGTGCTCAAGGTTGATGATGTGAACACCATTACGTGCACCGAAGATGAAAGGCTTCATCTTAGGATTCCAGTAACGAGTTTGGTGACCGAAGTGAACACCAGCTTGAAGCATGTCGCGCATTGAAACAGTAGTCATTTTATATACCTTAATTTGGGGGGTTAGACCTCCACGAATCCCATACCTTCGACTCTTGCTTGCTAAAATAGCGCACTAAGAGCACCCCGAAGAATGTGTCGATACGTGTGTGATTTAGTATTTAGTTAAATTGCCATCTATAACATGTATAATGGCCGCCATATTTTACGCTTAGTGAAGCAGTAAGTGAAGAAAGTATTTATACTTAATTCAAATGACTCGTTCATTAAGACTTAAACATAACGGCGCGCTTTATACCATAACTGGGTAAAAAGCACAAATTTTGACAAATTTATTTACGCCTTTTTTGACCGATACAAGGGTAAGAGAATATTCATGAGCATAGTCATCAAGACAGCAGAACAAATCGAAAAAATGCGTGCTGCGGGTAAATTAGCAGCAGAAGTACTGGAAATGATTGCACCTCACGTCAAGGTCGGTGTGACCACAGATGAACTCAATGATATCTGCGCTAAATACACCGAAGAACATGGCGCGATTTCAGCACCATTAAATTACCATGGTTTCCCCAAATCAATTTGTACTTCAGTCAATGAAGTCGTTTGTCATGGCATTCCAAGCGGTTACCAACTCAAGAATGGCGACATTCTAAATATCGATATCACTGTCATTAAAGATGGTTTCCATGGTGACACATCAAAAATGTTTTTAATTGGCGATGTTAGCCCGAAAGACAGACGTCTTGCTCGTATCGCTCAAGAAAGCTTATATCTTGCGATTAAAAAAGTACGCCCTGGTGTTAAATTAGGTGAAATTGGTACTGCAATAGAAAAATTCATCAAAGCAAGTAAATCAGGCTTGGACAAATACTCAATTGTGCAAGATTATTGTGGTCATGGAATTGGTGAAGGCTTCCATGAAGAACCTCAAGTGGTTCACTACAAAAACAATGACAATACTGTATTAAAAGCCGGCATGTGTTTCACAATTGAGCCAATGATTAATGCAGGACGTTATACAACTGTTTTAGATAAAGAAGATAACTGGACAGTCACCACGTCAGATGGTAAAAAATCAGCTCAATGGGAACATACCTTACTCGTTACAGAAACTGGTGTTGAGGTATTAACCTTACGTGGCGAAGAAGACTTCCCAAGAACGATATAACTTAAACACTCAATAAGGACATCAATGAACACAGCGCTGGTAGCAAAAAACACCCTCATCGAATTCAACCAGCGCTTATTGGAGCAATTTACTGCTAAACAGCCAATTACGGACTTAGTTCAGCAGCGCTGCCAATTTGTTGATGCTCTTTTACTCGACAGCTGGCAAAAGTTTGGTTTAGACCAAGCATCTATTTGCTTAATCGCTGTGGGCGGTTATGGACGAGGAGAACTGCATCCGCATTCAGATATCGACCTATTACTGCTATCCCAATCTGATGAAACCAGTCAGCAAGCCAAAGATGCCATTAGTCAGTTCATCACTTACCTGTGGGACTCTGGGTTAGAAATTGGCCATAGTGTTCGCACTATTGCAGATACACTTTCTCAAGGTGCTCAAGACATCACTATTGCCACCAATCTGTTGGAAGCAAGGTTATTAATGGGTGATAGCGGTTTATACGACGAATTATACGATGCTATCCGCCAGCCTGACTTCTGGCCTTCGCAAACATTCTTTTTAGGCAAAAAAGAAGAACAAGATCTGCGCCACGAAAAAGCCAACGCTTTTGATTTAGAACCTAACATCAAATCTTGCCCTGGCGGTTTAAGAGATATTCAAACCATTGCTTGGGTAGCGATGCGTCATTTTGATGCCGCCTCATTACAAGATTTAGTTGAGCATGATTTCCTAACTCCTGTTGAATTAACTGAGCTGCTCGAATGTCGTGATTTTTTATGGCAACTACGCTTTGCTCTACATATGACGTCGGGTAGAAATGAAAACAGGCTGCTATTTGATTTACAACGCCAAGTAGCGACAGCAATGGGTTATGAAGATGCCACTCAACTGGCTGTTGAGCAAATGATGAAGCGTTACTATCGCACGGTTAGACGTGTGATGGAGCTGAATGAAATGCTGTTGCAATTGTTTAAACGGGCAACACTTAATCAAACGACGTCATTAACGATATACCCTATCAATAATCAATTTCAGCGCCGCGGCCGTTATATTGAAGTTTTGGATGAAAGTGTATTTGAAAACCAGCCAGAACAAATTCTTAATCTCTTTTTACAAGTGGCACGTAACTCTAATATTCAACGAATATACGCCCCGACGTTGCGCCTTTTAAGGCAAGCAAGGCGTAAACTCACAGGTCCTTTGCAAGATAATCCTGAATGCCGCAAGTATTTCATGGCAATATTAAAGCATCCTCGTGGAATTGCCGCCTTGTCATTAATGCATAAGCATGGGATTTTATCTTCTTACTTACCTGCGTGGCGCAAAATTGAAGGCCAAATGCAGTTTGATTTGTTCCATGCATACACTGTTGATGAACATACACATCGATTGCTGCTGAATATCGACCGATTTGCCCAAGCAGATCAGAAAGATGAGTTTCCACTCGGGGCGATTTTGATCAACCAATTACCAAAAAAAGGGTTATTGGTGCTAGGCGCAATCTTTCATGATATCGCTAAAGGCCGTGGCGGAGACCACAGTAAACTCGGCGCGACTGATGCACTTGATTTTTGTAAGTTACATGGATTAAGCGATCATGACGGACGGCTCGTGGCTTGGTTGGTCGAAAATCACTTGGTGATGTCGGTAACAGCGCAGCGTCGTGATATTTCTGATCCTGATGTTGTCGCCACTTTTGCTGATAGAGTGCAAGATGCCGTGCATCTCAGTTATTTGTACTGTCTAACTGTGGCAGACATATGCGCGACTAATCACAAAGCATGGAATAACTGGAAAGGTTCATTACTGCGAGACTTATATTTTTCAACTCAAAGGGTGCTGTCGCGCGGTAAAGAGAAACCTATTGATGTTGCTGATCGCGTATTAGAAATCCAACAAAAAGCGCAAAAAGAACTACTTAGACGTGGCCTTAAACAAAAAAGCATCAACGAGCTGTGGCTGCGCTTTAAAGACGATTACTTTTTACGCCATCAGCCTAATCAAGTCTCGTGGCACACAGAAGCCTTGCTCAAGCATGACAAGCAAAAGCCATTAGTGCTTATTTCAAAGCATACGACTCGTGGCGGCAGCGAGCTATTTGTTTATGCTAAAGACAAGCCAAAGTTATTCGCCACGGTGATGACAGTATTAGACAATAAAAATATTAATGTTCATGATGCAAATGTCATGACATCAAATGATGATTACGCCCTAGATACCTTTGTTATCTTAGAGCAAGATGGCGAACCCATCACTCAGCTCTCGCGAATTCAATCGATTAAAAAGTCGCTTGAAAAAGCATTAGCGAGCCAAAAACCTAAACCACCTAAATTTAGGAAAATGGCCCGTATCATGAAACCTTTTAACGTTCGTACACAAGTGAGTTTCTTGCCAGGTGCAAAGCATGATACAAGTATGATGGAGCTTATTGCATTGGATAGCCCGGGATTACTGGCCAAAGTCGGTGATGTATTATATCGCTGCGATACCACGTTATTATCAGCTAAAATCACCACTATTGGCGAACGAGCTGAAGACTTCTTCATTCTGCAAACTTCAGATGGACAAGCGTTAAATGAAGAACAACAAACACAATTATCCGAAGCGCTTTCAGGAGCGCTTTCTCAACCTTTACATCAATAAACACAATTTGGGAGATAGTAATGGAGGCATTACGCCAACGCATAGAAGCTGCATTTGAGGCTCGTCAGGACATCACACCTAGCACAGTTGAGCCAAGTGTTCGTGCAGATATCGAAACTGTCATTAGCATGCTTGATAAAGGCCAAGCTCGTGTTGCAGAGAAGATTGATGGCGAATGGCACGTACACCAATGGTTAAAGAAAGCAGTACTACTTTCTTTCCGTATCTTTGACAACGAAGTGGTTGAAGGTGGTGACACTAAGTACTTTGATAAAGTACCGCAAAAGTTCTCTGATTACACAGCTGAAAGATTTAAAGAAGAAGCAATCCGTGTTGTACCACCTGCAACGGTACGTAAAGGTTCATTCATCGGAAAGAACACCGTACTCATGCCATCTTACGTAAACCTAGGTGCTTATGTGGATGAAGGCACTATGGTAGATACTTGGGCTACAGTTGGTTCTTGTGCACAGATTGGTAAGAATGTGCATTTATCTGGTGGTGTCGGCATTGGTGGTGTACTTGAGCCATTACAAGCCGGCCCGACCATTATTGAAGATAACTGTTTTATCGGCGCACGCAGTGAAATTGTTGAAGGCGTTGTTGTTGAAGAAGGCAGCGTAATTTCAATGGGTGTTTACATTGGTCAAAGTACCCGTATTTTTGACCGTGAAACTGGTGAAGTACATTACGGTCGCGTACCAGCAGGCTCTGTAGTGGTTTCAGGTAACCTACCTTCTAAATGTGGCACTTACAGCTTATATGCGGCAATCATCGTTAAGAAAGTCGATGCTAAAACCCGCGGAAAAGTCGGTATTAACGAGTTATTACGTATCGTTGATTAATATTAATCATCTGATAAATGATTCAAAAAAGGCCTCGTAATGAGGCCTTTTTTATAAACTTAACATTTTACTGTGACTATTTGCAGTAACAAAATACAAGCATAGTTAGAACACCACTGTCTTATTGCCATACACCACAACTTGCTCATCTAGTACCAATTGTAAGGCTTTACTCAAAACGCTTTTTTCAACATCTCTGCCATTATGCGCCAATTCTTCTGCACTAAAGCTATGATCAACATTAATCACATCCTGCTTAATAATCGGCCCTTCATCTAAACAGTTATTCACAAAGTGCGCAGTTGCGCCAATAATTTTTACCCCCCTCTCCCATGCTTGTCGATATGGTGATGCACCGATAAAGGCTGGCAAAAATGAATGGTGAATATTAATAATCGTGTTTGGATAATGAGCAACAAACTCTGGCGTCAAAATACGCATAAATTTTGCTAATACAATATAATCAGGCGAGTACTGCTTAATGATTTCTAAAATGGCCATTTCGTGTTGTTGTCTATCAATCCCTTGATGGCAAACATGATGAAACGGGATATCAAACTTCTCAGTTAATGCTTGCAGGTTATCGTAATTACCAATAACTGCAGCAATTTCCACATCAAGGCCGCCATAATAGGACTTCATTAAAATATCACCTAAACAGTGCGCTTCCTTGGTCACTAAGATCACGATGCGCTTACGACCAGCATCTACCAATTTCATATGATTTTGCTCAGGCAGCACCTGCCTAAGATCGGCTAGCAAAGCATCATCATCAATATGACCTTCAAGCACAGTACGCATAAAAAAGCGTCCTTGTTGATGGTCTACAAACTCGGTGTTTTTAACAATATTTAGGTGGTGGGCAAAACATACCCCGGTAATTTTGGCAATCAAGCCTTGTGCATCTTCACAATCAGTAATAAGAATTTTACGATCTACACTTAATGCAGGGGTATCAGATTGGTTTTTTTTCATAACTACACGACTCACATCAATTTTTGCCAATAGGCCTTTCAAACTAAATTAATTCATTAATAACACAGCTAGGGCAAGCACAAGATAAGAACATCAATATTTATGGGTAATTTGATAAATAAGGTAAGCCATATACAGAATCTTTAATTTAAAGGAGGAATAATTATGAATTGTTTATCTTATACGCTCTAGAGATGACCAATAATACAGCTCACTTAGAAGATAATCCAGCCTTATGAAATATAAGCCAGAGCAAGCATTACTGCCTTGTATCCAAGTACCTTTGTAGTAACTTGCGTAAACTTTCTGCTTTTGTGCCAAAAACGACCTGCACGCCCTTACCTACTTTAATCACTCCCTTAGCACCTAATCTCATTAAACGTGGCTTATCAACTAATTTAGGATCAACTACAGCTATTCTTAGGCGGGTTAAACAAGCATTAAGCTCAATGATATTTTCAGGACCACCCAATGCACTGACCATTGCACGTAAACTTTCTTTATTTCCGGTATCTTCTGCTGCTATTCGCCCTGGAGTTTTCAAGTTAAACGCAACAATACTGACCCTAAATATCAAATAATAGATAAACGCCGTTAATGGGCCTAAAAACCAAAACCAACTGGTATTACTTGATTGTGCAAATAACACGCTAAAGTCAATCAAGCCATGAGAAAACACCACACTGTGGTTGATATCAAGCAAGATGCAAATCGCATAAGCCGCACCAGTTAATAACGCATGAATAATAAATAACAGCGGCGCGACAAACATAAAAGCAAATTCAATAGGCTCAGTGATACCAGTCAGCCAGCAAGTTGCCGCAGCAGAAAGCATAATTCCTGCAACCCGATTTTGTTCGGATTTATCAGCGCAGCGCCAAATCGCAAGCGCTGCGGCAGGTAATCCCCACATTTTAATCAAGTAGCCTCCCGCTAGATTTCCCGCTAAAGGGTCGCCAGCAAGATAACGTGCTATCTCACCTCTAACCATTTTACCTTCATGAAAGTACTGACCCACTTCAAGATAAAATGGGGCATTCCAAATGTGATGAAGCCCCAGCGGAATCAAAAAACGTTCTATCGTGCCGTAAACGGCAAAAGCTAATGCAGGATCTTGATAAACGGCCCATAGTGATAAGCTATCTATCTGATAAGCGAGCGTTGGCCATATGTGAGCCAACAAAAATGCCAATGCCATTGCAAAAGGAATAATCAGCAAACCGGCACTTCGCTGGCCTTCAAAAAATGAAAACATCGCAGGCAATTTGACATCTTGGCTCATTCTCACCACAAAACATGTCATCGCCCCCACAAAAATACCGCCAGCAATACCTGTATCTATGGTGTCAATTCCCCATAAAGGTCGAGCAGGCAATTGATAAATTGCAGTAAATGCCCCCATTGACGAGATAAAAACACCAAAGCCAAACACCGCCACAAAAGCCGCTATACCTTGGTCTTTACAAAAGCCAATGGCAATTGCTACCGCAAATAACAATGGCATCATGGTGAAGATTAAATTACCAACAGCTGAAAATACCGTCGCAAGTTCTTGAGGAATAAAAGGAAGTGGATTATATGACAAGCCCAACATCACACCAGCAGCAGGTAAAATGGCAATAGGAATGAGCAGCGCCTGACTGAGGCGCTGGGCAAATTTAAACCACTGCTGACTTAATCGTCTTATTGATTGAGAGACTGAGCGGCTGAGTGCCATGTTGGTATCCATTGCACCGCGTCAGTTTCTGGCTCCATGGTTTCACATGCATCAATATCTAAACGCGCTGTTAGCGGTTTGGCGCCAAGTTCTGCAAATAATTCATCGAATTGTTTAGCCGCGCCACAGAAAGTCTCGTAACTTGAATCACCTAAACCAATAATGCTGTAACGTAAACCAGGAAGATAAGGCGCTGCGGACTTCATTTCAGCAAACCAAGGCGCAATATCATCAGGTAAATCACCTTGACCTGTAGTTGAAGTAACTATGATTAATAGTTCATCTTCCTTAGGCACAAATCCCGTTAAATCAGATGATTGAATAAGGTTAGTTTCAAAATCAAGTTCAGCAATTTTGCTTGCCAGTGTTTCAGCAACAAACTGAGCACTGCCATATACGGTGCCAAACACTAAATTAACTTTTTCCATGTTATACTTCTCTTCAAGTTAACTAACTTCTATTATTCACTTAGCTAGCGGCTAAGACATGAGGTTGATAACTTCACCATACTGTATTCTCACGCTAAGCTGCAAGTATGAAATACAAACAAAAGTAATAACTTACATATACCTTAAGGTTACTGTTATGCGTCAAGCCAACAGGCACAGATTGTTTAAGCTGCAACATAAGTCCGCTCACATTAGGCGTAACTTCTATTTTCGGTCTGAGCAACAAGATACCAGTAAGCCACTTGAGAAGATTGAAGAGTTTGAAAAGCTTAAATCAGTTTTACTTGAGCATACCAAAGCACCTTTTAAAGCCAGTTAACGCAGACTCTTAAGCGCTAAACCCGTATCGAGAATGGTTATATTAAGTACATAAAAGATACGTATGCTGTGAGCGGAAAGATAATGTAACGCATTAGAAAGAGATACTGCATTGAGTATCTCTTTGATATTTCTAATCTAAGCCTAAACCAAGCCTTATTAAGCCCACACCAAGCCTTTATATTGACTAGAGCCAATTAAGCTATGTCTAGGGGAGTATCAATATCCAAATGTTCTTGCCAACCAAATTGGTCAAATAAAGTTGACCATTCCTGCTCAAGCTCTGTTTCAATATGCATTAACTCGTTGGTCACCGGGTGAGTAAACTGCAGCGACTTAGCAATTAACCAAAGTCGGTTAATTTCAAAGTGGCTTCTAAAAAACTTATTTTGTTTGCCATCGCCATGAGTCGTATCACCGATAATGGGGTGACGCAAATGAGCCATATGGCGGCGCAATTGATGCTTTCGACCAGTTTGAGGCGTTAATTTAATCAAACAAAAACGGCTGGTAGGATAGCGGCCAGAGCTAAAAGGGATCTCAGCATTTAATAACGGCTCATAGTCTGTAACAGCATCTTGGGCAGGTTTATCTTTACGGGCTTTTTTATCCGCGACATCATCCAGCTCAACCTTAAGGGCATAATCTAGTCTCGCTGCTTCATGCATATTGCCACGCACTAATGCTAAATATTGTTTCTTCACATGATGTTGTTCAAATTGCTCACACAAGGCCCGTGCTACTTCACTATTTTTGGCAAACAACAGCACACCAGATGTCGGCCTATCGAGCCTATGTACCGGAAAAACATGACAACCGACGAGATCTCGAGTAAGTTGCATCGCAAAAAATCGCTCTTTTCTTGCCAAGTAAGAGCGGTGAACTAATAAACCTGCAGGCTTATGAATCGCAACGATATGCTCATCTTGAAATAATATTTCCAATTCTGGCGCGACTTCATCATTCTCAGCGTCTTCAGCAAAATCAATATCGGTGCCAATATATTCATCATCAGCAAACGGGCTTATGTATTTTTCTTCAGTCATCACTTTCACCTTATTGACCCGTTAACAGATTATCTAATACAGCTAAAAGCTTGGTTAACTCAGCGAGTTCAGTTCGATTGCCCCACACATGCTCAGCCATCGGAGCCAGTGAAATTTTGCTAGGTAACGGCGATTGTGTTTGGATCAACATCGACATCTTAGGAATAAAAATAAATTGCAGCCATTGCTCGAAACGTAACGTATCGCAGGCAAATGGAGCAACACTGGCAAGCTCAGCATCAGATGGCGATTGGATTGACCATAAATGATTGATTTTAAGTTGCTGTTCCAGCGACTCTAGTAATTGAACAGTTTGAATATAAGGCATAACAGAAGATTATCGCTTAAACGGTTTAAAAATATCACAGGTGTTTGTGCGACTAATCATATCATCAGGCGGCAGTTAACCCTATAATAGCGGCAAGTTAATCGCGAAAAATAAGCTCTCATGACACAACTCGAAACCTTAAGCCAATTCCTCGACACTGCTAATACCCAATTTCAGGTTTATGATTTAGGCCGCAGAGTAGCCAATATCGACCCTGTGCTATTTAGCCAAATTGAAGCGCTAAACACGCCTTACCCATATCCAATTCAAGGTCACGCTCAATTTGCCATTGTATTTTGGCGTGAAGAGCAGCCACCTTTTATTTGGTTTTTAAAGCTCCCGTTAGATGAGCGTGGCTTATTGTCACCAGCTCAGCGTAGTCAGTTCATTAAAATGATTTTAGAAGCACTTGGACGTGATCCAACAAAAGCGTTAACTGATGAAGAACAAGAACGCTATGCCAATCACCCATTTAGCTTTAAACCAAGCCAAGAAAAGTTAGCATTATTTAACGCATTGGTAAAAAAACAGCTAAGCCAACAAGCATCTGCACAATATGAATATGCGGCTCAATATTTTGCACAGTTAGGTGAAACACAAGCCCAAAGCGATAATTGGCAACAATTGGGTTTACAGGGCATTGCTGATGTCTGTGTTCGTTTAGACAAATTTGATCATGACAAACACATCAATGCTTCATTTTCATTCGCGCCTTTAGAAGTACAAGCTGCTGTGTGTCAGTGTTTAGAACATGTCACCATCTCAAACTCATTGGCCGAAACCATTTTTGATAAATTATCGGCAGCAGACATTGAGCACAAACATATCTATCTGCGAGCGCTATCGTCTCAGCCTGAATTGACCCAAAAAGCCATTAAACAGTTGGTTAATTTTCAGCAATTAGATGAAAACTTATTGATCACTATTGCAGCAAGAAGCTGGATAGCATTAAAAGATGATGCAACTCGCAAACTTTATCTAGAAGTTTTAGCCAATCAACCGCAAAACTTCTTTAATCAAGTATTTGCTGATATCGTAGCAATACCAAGCCTGCGAGAATCGCTATTACTAGATTTAAGAAGTACCGACCGCAGCGCCACACTTTCTTCCGCCATTGGCGGATTATTTAGGGCCGTAAGCCAATGATGTCAGATTTTATATTAATCGTTGCCGTTGTAGTGGTCGCTGCATTTTTTTGGCAATTACGCCAAATGGCAGAGATCAGCCGCCGTTATGCTGAAAAGTCTTGCGCCGGTCAGAAGGTTCAACTGCTTGCTATCGCAATGGAGTCGGCAAAACCGAGTATTGGCGGTACAACAGGGTTATGTTGGCGAGCTAAATTCATGTTTGAGTTCAGCACCGACGGTATTAACCAATACCGTGGCCATATCAACATGCACGGCAAAAAAATTGAAAAAATTAATTGGCCAATTTTCCCAGAGCCTGAATGGATGGACGCACCAATGGCTAAAGGCAAATTTGGTGGTTGCGGCGGTGCTTCGAGCTGCAATTCGGGTAAATGCCGATAATAACAACACTGATGCGCTTTATTATCACTAACGCTATCATTTTGATAGCGTTTTTTATATCTGTCGCTAACACTTTTAAAAACACGATAATAAGCGTGAAAAGTCATAGTAAAAGTAGAGGTAAAGTAGAGTTTTCACTTGCACCAGAATGCCTAAACCAATGCATGCCTTTAAAAAGTAAAAAATAACGGTAATTAACGCTTCACCTTGCCAAAATAAACTTGAGTCCAAACTTTACAAATTCCAAAAGAAAGACCGCGACAATAAATTGCCGCGGCCTCTTGTACTCTTGTTAAGCCTTCCTGCTATTTTTGTGCTCCCTGCACCATCCATGCGTCTAACTTGCTCCGTGCGCTATCCTTATTCAATCCTTGATGTTCCTTGTACACTGAAGTACTGTCCCTCTTACTCGATTATCCCTTGACCGAGCCTGCTCAAATCCTTAAGCGTGTCCTTTAATTCATCCTTGGTTTTCTTCCATGACATCCATGATTCAATTATTTGCATCCAATGCAATCACTGTTATCCATAACAGCGTAAATCCTTTTATTGATGTCCTAAAAATCCTTTTCTACAATAAAACCCTTCATCTTAATGATGTCAGTATCATCCTTTGACACTGCCGTTATCCATAACGGTTGTTTTACTGTCGTCGAGAAAGTGAATTCTTAATCATCATCCTGATGAACAAATTATCTCTCTCGTGCATTTACTGCTTGGGTATATTTTAAGAGATGTACGAATAAATAAATATGCACAAAACAGCAGATTAACAAAAAAACAACACTACAAATCTCAAACAAACATAATAAAGTAAAAATTATCAGTAACTTAAAAAAAACACTTGGTGTAAGTCTATTTTAAAAGCGATTATTCTTACATCCCTTGTGAGATATCTCTTACAAACCAGGTAGACAAATGCACTTTTGAAGCAGTTAAGCTGTTCACATATTTAACAAATGAATATCTCATATAATAAAAAGCGCAACCCTAACATGTAAGGTTGCGCCAGTTTTACGCTTTGTTAGCCATCCTGCTAAGTTGTGCTCCCTGCTCCATCCTTGCGAATCGTCTTGCTCCTTGCTCCCTTATTCCTTTTTTACTCAATATCCTTGTATATGCCTTTTAAGCCATACTTGAGTTCTCAATCCTTTGAACAGTCAATCCTTTTGACCGAATCTAACTCCTAAAATTACCTTCCTGGTATTTGCTTCCTGCTACCCATATCTTCCTGACTTGGGGTCATCCATGTTTCAGTTAATCCTTAACTGAGCTTTTACCCACTCCTTGAGCGTGTCCTACTTTCATCCTGAAAACCATTACATGTATTCGTAACAATAACTCTCATCCTGAGTGTTAATCGCCAAATACTTTCTAAGCACTACTATTACTGTTCACTGACTTTTTAAAAAGTTACTTCCTGTAACGATTTGTTTGGTCATTCAATTAATTGCTTAGTGACTTTATTGTATTGAAATCATGTAATAGAAAAATGGAAAAAAGTGGATGAAACAAAATATTCACAATAGCCAACGTCAAACCAAAACAACTAAACTATTGTTTTAAAATAATATAAAAATTAAATAAAAGAAATTAACTCGATTAAAGAATATTAAAACCTACAGTAAGGTGAGAGATCTCTTACATTCCTGATTAACACTTAACCTGAGTTTTTCTTGAGGCCGAGTTTATTTTTTAACATTTGTGCAAACATGACCCAGTCAGCAAGCAAACTATAAAAGGGGTACTCAAAGGTGGCAGGTTTATTCTTTTCAAAGAAGAAGTGACCAACCCAAGCAAAGCCATAACCAATTACGGGCAATGTCCATAAAAGCCACCATTGTTGTGATAACAACACTATAATCAACATGACTACAATAATTCCGCTACCGATATAGTGAAGTCGTCTGCATGTTACATCTTGATGTTGAGATAAATAAAAAGGATAAAAAGAATTAAAGTCTTGGTATTTTTTCGTGCTCATTTTCCATCCTACCTAGCGGTTAAATCAATACGCTCACTATATAAACTGCGAACCGAGTTATTTACTCGAATATATCAATACTTCACCATCTACAGTGCCGATCGTCAGTTGAGAAAGGTGCTGAAAACCCTCACGGATAAATAACTCACCGTGTTTAGGATTATTAATAAACACGCCGATACCATCGAGTTCAGGTTGGTCATCACACCAACTTAACACAGCGTGAATTAATTTAGCGCCATTCCCTTTACCCTGTTCAATGGGCGATAAAGCTATAAACTGCAGAATGCCATATTGATTACTTGGTAGGCTTTCTAAAATACTATTCTCTTTGTTGATTAAGGCTTGCGTGGAGCTCCAACCGGTTCCCAGCACCATTTTCAAACGCCAATGCCAATAGCGGCTTTCACCTAATGGCACTTGATGAGTAATCACGCAGGCAACACCAATCAACCTTTCACCATTAAACCAGCCAATTAAAGGCTGCTCTTGCTGCCATAATTCAGTTAATTCTTCCCTGATAGCGGCACGTAATTTTTGCTCGTAACTGGCTTTATTAGCCGTGGACAAAGCTTCAATGAAAAACGGATCATCATGATAGGCGTTGTATATTATCGACGCTGCCACCCGTAAATCTTCTGCTGTCAGGTACACTGCAAGATATTCCGCCATAGTAGTCTGTTCCATAATTTCAGTCTCATTGAAGTTCAGTGAATAGTTACAAGTTAACAAGTTTGAAACATATTGCAATTTTAATCCGCTCGCCTAGGCTTAATGCAGATAAGTCCATTCACTTCTTAATAAGGTCGTCATCATGGATACCACCTCAATAACGTTAAACCACCTATTTGAACAACTCGGACTGGATGCATCACCGACTGGAATTGAGCACTTTATTACTACGCATAACATTCCTAACGAAATACCAATTACCCAAGCTAGCTTTTGGAATGAAGCACAAAAAGCATTTATTACAGAGGCCTTAACGCAAGACGCCCAGTGGTCAGAACTCGTCGACCAACTGGACGTATTATTAAGGCAATAACAGTAACTACAGTCTAGATTTTTTGGTAAGCCGTATCGCCCCAACCAACTAATTTATTATCACTGATCACCACAGGAGTACATTCATCCTTAGTGGTTTTACCATCACCTTTGCTCCACTGAGTACGATAAAAGAATACATGGACTTCTTTTTTCGGACTGTCTGCGTCAGCTTGAGTAACATAAGCCTCACTGAAATCAGCAGTACCCATTAGAGTCGTTACTTGATCTCGCGCCATACCAATCGTCAACTTAGATAAATTAGTACGATTAGTTTGTTGTTGTTTTTCCCAATAAGAACTGCTGCGATTACCTTCGTGATCACCCACATTCAACACACAACCACTCAATGAAAGACTGCTTACAGCCATTAACAATGCTAAACCCAATTTTGCTTTCATGATATTTCCTTATTATTAAAATGATTCTCACGTAATTTCTACTCAAACTGTTTTTGAGATACGTTATAATGTTGTCCATTATGATTAAGCTAAAAACATGCCAAAAGTTATGTTATTGATTTTATTATATTTTTAAAATAAAATTTGATTAAATCATCATTTTCACCAATCAACATTGAGGATTTTCACTAATTATGAGTCCAATCGAACAAGTCCTCGCAGCGGCCAAAACCATTGCAATGAATGGCCACACTCCGACGATGGCATTAGTAAAAGGAAAACTGGGTGGTAAAGTGCCAATGCCTTTGTTAATCCAAGGCTTGCAGCAGTTTAAAGCTATCCCAAAAGATCAGTGGCAAACCTTGCCAGATTTAGGCGATGCGTTAGAGTCGACCAAACAAACAGCCAATACTGAGCGACAACAACTTGAGCAACTATTTCAAACGCAAATCCAACAAATGAAAGCTGACTTTGACAAAAAAATTGAATTACTAGAACAGCGTATAACCCAATTAGAAAATCAATCATAAGGCTGTTATTAGTTTAAATTAGATTGACCACAAGACTTTTTAACGACACCCAAACACTTTACACATTAACGGAACTCCCATGTTTGTCACTGAGCTCAGATTTGAATGTTTTGCGGATACCACCATCACCGCGGCAGAAAAAGCCATCAACCATTATCTCGAATCATTACGAGCAAACGGTCAAATATTGGGAAGAGAATTTGCAGTCGCCTTTAACGAAGGTGAGTTTAAAGTGCGATTGTTGATGCCAGAAAAAACCAGCTTAGCAACTCGTCACAATAGTCCTTGGACTAAACAAGCCTTACAACAATTAACAGACGCAAAACTGTTAGCCCCGCGCGAGAAATATATAGGTCAAGATATTAACTCTGAAGTCAGCAATACGGAGCAACCTAGCTGGCAAGTGTTATATACCAGCTATGTGCATATGTGTTCACCTATCCGATCTGGCGATAACTTGCTCCCCATTCCACTGTATCAGCTGCCTGCAACCTTTAACGGCGATCATAAACGCGTCATTCGCTGGCAGACAGAATGGCAAGCCTGTGATGAATTACAAATGGCAGCGGCCACTCAGGCTGAATTTGCAGCATTAGAAGAAATTACCAGTCATCAAAGTGATTTATTTAGACGGGGCTGGGATATAAGGGGCAGAGTTGAGTATTTAACTAAAATCCCAACTTATTATTATTTATACCGTGTCGGTGGCGAAAACCTTGCTAGTGAAAAAAACCGAGCTTGTCCACGTTGCGGCTCAAAAGCGTGGCGTTTAGATGAGCCATTATTAGACATGTTCCACTTTAGGTGCGAGCCATGTCGAATCGTATCGAATATCTCATGGGATCATCAGTAATATTATCTTCTCGTCAATAGATACTAATACAACGAGTTAGCTGATAACGCATTATCGGTTCATTCAATAAAAAAGCCAGACCACATCTATAGTCTGGCTTTTTTATTTTCTGTCCGAATAAGCAATTATTTCTTGCCTTTAATCAAATCATTCCACATCATTTTCATTCGCTGCCAAATACCTGGGTGAACAACATATTCCTCTACAATCGGCTCTACCGGCGGCGTTACTCGTGGTGTTAGCGCATCAATAAATTCCGCAAGACTATCGGCTAATTTATCTTTGGGCCTATCACCTGGAATTTCAATCCACACACTGCCATCTTCATTATCGACAGTAATCATCTGTTCGCCATCGCCTAATACGCCAACAAACCAAGTTGGTGCTTGTTTAAGCTTTTTCTTCATCATTAAGTGGCCAATCACATTTTGTTGCAAAGATTCAAAATCTTGCTGGTTCCAAACCTGCAGTAACTCCCCTTCTCCCCATTTAGAATCGAAAAAAAGTGGCGCAGAAAAAAACTCACCATAAAAGGCATTAATATCTTGATGAAGCTTGATGTCTAATGCATGTTCTACATTACTGAAATCTGAATTACTTTTTCGTTTTACCGCTTTCCAAAAAACCGCATCGTCAGATTCAAGATCATACTTGCCTTCAATACAAGCGGATCCTTGACCAAGTGGGAAATAACGGGGTAACTCGTCTAATACATCCTGATAAGCTTGTATATAACGGCTAGAAAAATGTTCCAATGAAGTTGAACAAGACACTTAAGATGCTCCAGTTTTGGGTTATAATAAAAGTCTATTTTGACACGGAAACAGACTAGATGACACACAATCACGACCCCTATAGTGATGCAGATGCACTTAAAGGACTCACTTTAGGTCAATCGACGCAATATCAAGCAGAATATGATGCTTCACTGCTGCAAGGGGTTCCTCGTAAACTTAATCGCGACGCTATTGAATTAACTGATACTCTGCCGTTTCAAGGGGCAGATATTTGGACTGGCTACGAGTTATCTTGGTTGAACGCCAAAGGTAAACCTATGGTCGCAATGATTGAAGTTTACCTTGCTATCGAAAGTGATAATTTAATCGAATCAAAATCGTTCAAGTTGTATTTAAACAGCTTTAACCAAACACGTTTTGACAGTGTAGAGCACGTTCAGCAAACCTTAACCACTGACTTAAGCCAATGCGCTAATGGTAAGGTAACAGTGAAAGTGATTGAGCCTAAGCATTTCAATACTCAACGTATTGTTGAACTACCTGGCAATTGTATCGATGAGCTTGATATTGAAGTCAATGATTATGAATTTAACCCTGAGTACTTGCAAGACAGCACTGAAGAGAAAAATGTTGTCGAAACACTCACGTCAAACTTATTAAAATCTAACTGTTTAATCACTTCACAGCCAGATTGGGGAAGTGTGATGATCCGTTATCAAGGCCCAAAGATTAATCATGAAAAGCTATTGCGCTATTTAATCTCATTCCGCCAACATAATGAATTTCATGAGCAATGTGTAGAGCGTATTTTTACCGACCTAAAACGATACTGTCATTGTACTAAACTCACTGTTTATGCACGTTATACTCGCCGCGGTGGATTGGATATCAACCCATTCAGAAGCGACTTTGAGCAACCTCCAGAGACGCACCGTTTAGCAAGACAATAAATTGCTTATTCATCAATCAGCTTAATGAATAAAGCCTAATCCCTAGGCTTTATTCATTTATTTTCTGTCGTAATACCGAGCCCTTCATGCCTACAGACAATGTTACTTGTTTAACACCAACAACTGACGATATTCAGTCCCATCAGCATTTCAAAATATTTAAACCCTTTGGTTTTTTAAGTCAATTTGTGCCTGAAACTCGAAAGAAAAAACACTTATTGGGCGAGTTATGTCAGTTTCCAGATAAAACCATGGCAATTGGTCGATTAGACCATGATTCTGAAGGCTTATTACTGCTAACAACTGACGGCATGATGAGCCATAAAGTGAGAAGTAAAGGCATCGAAAAAGAATATTATGTTCAAGTGGATGGCGATATTGATACCAAAGCGGTGTCACTACTACAAAACGGAGTTGAAATTGGCATTAATGGCACGAAATATCTCACTCTGCCCTGTAAAGCATTCAAGCTAAACGCAGAGCCAACGCTTCCCTCACGCGGTAAAAAAATCCGCGATCCAAGACATGGCCCCACCAGCTGGGTTTCAATCACATTAACTGAAGGTAAAAACCGTCAAATCAGAAAAATGACCGCTGCCGTTGGCTTTGCCACATTAAGGCTTGTTAGGGTCAGAATTGGTGATATACAAATTGATGATATGCGTGCTGGCGACGTTATTGAACTTAATAACTTAGATTCAGTAATAGACCCTAACCTTAGCTAACCCATAAAACGGGGCTATTCATTTATCGGCTTAACTTCCTAGTTCTTGGTTGAATACACTTTCTCCATCGCAGACTCCACCAGCTCCCGTAACCACTTTATCGCAGGGTCTTGATGATTACGTGTTGGCCAAATACTGTAAATCGAAATCACTTGGCTTTCAAAAGGCAAGTCCATCAAAATTAAATTAAAAATAGATTGATAGTTTTTAGCGTAGGTATAAGGCGCAATACAAATGGCATCGGATTTACTCACGCCAGATAACATCGTCAGTAAAGAGGATTTTTCACCATACATATCTCGTTCAGGTAAATGGTCTGTTGAAATCATCTCTGCAACTCGCTGGTTATGACGATGAAGTCGATAAAACAGATGCTTAGCCGCGAAGTACGACACTTCATCTATTCCATGTTTAAATTGCGGGTGCTCAGCCCTAGCAACACAAACAAGCTTTTCGGTGGCAATTTGCTTACTGGTAAAGCTCGCTTCAGTTGGCGCAACAATATCTAGCGCTAAATCAATTTGCTGATTTTTAAGGGCTTGATATAAATTACCCTCATCTAAAATCGCTTCTGTAAAAATGATTTCAACGCCTTTATCCGTCAGTGACTTTTCGATATCTGCTTCAATCAAATCAATAATTGATTCATTAGCGCTGACATGAAATACCCGTTTTGACAACGAAGGATCAAAGGCTTTAACGCTATTAATGCATTGTTCGATTTCGATGAGTGGCAAACTTAACTGTCGGTGCAAGTGCTGACCTATCGCAGTGAGAGCGATCCCTCTTCCTTGCCTAATAAATAGTTCACCCCCCACAACCGCTTTAAACCGATTGATAGCATTACTGACTGACGACTGAGTTAATGCAAGGTGCTCCGCTGCAAGCGTAATAGATTGATAATCACATACACAGCAAAAAACTCTAATAAGGTTAAGATCCAACTTAAGTAATTGTTGTTGCATAAGAGCATCAGACGCTAAGTTCTCTTGCTTCATCACTTCTCCCATAACACATATCGCCAAATACATTCACACGATAAATGTATTAACCATTTTTAGCTATAGTTATATTTGGGCTTTTTATTGTTAACTTATCTTTAACAATAAAAAGTACCCGAGGCTTACATGAGAAAAACACGAGTTGCTTTAGTCATCAGTTTATCATTTACCAATGCAGCGGCTGCTGCGCAGCACGAACATGACCACATCAGTCTTGACTACCAAGGTAAGCCTGCGACGCCCATTACTGCAGAGCACAACAAAGCCATAGCACAAAAGTTACCATTCGAAGATAAATCCGCTTTTGAGCGCTTTAGTCGACATAAAATTGCCTCTTTTGATGAAGCCACCGCCAAGATACTGCGTGCAGAATTTAACTTTATCAGTGACACGCTTCCTGATTCAGTCAACCCTTCGTTATATCGCCAAGCTCAACTGAATATGGTACCAGACGGACTTTATAAAGTGACTGATGGCATTTACCAAGTGCGAGGCACTGACTTATCTAACTTAACCCTTATTCGAGGTAAAACGGGTTGGATTGTATATGACGTTTTATTAACTAAAGAAGCTGTTCAGCAATCATTAACATTTGCTTTTGCTCACTTGCCTGAGGGCAAAGATTTACCTGTTGTGGCAATGATTTACTCTCACAGCCATGCAGATCATTTCGGTGGTGCCCGTGGCGTTCAGGAACGCTACCCTGATGTCAAAGTATATGGTTCATATAATATTACCCAAGAGATTGTGGATGAAAATGTACTCGCGGGTAATGTCATGAGCCGGCGAGCTGCTTACCAATACGGCGTTACACTCGATAAACACAATCACGGAATTGTCGATGCAGCGTTAGCAAAAGGTTTATCAAAAGGCGAAATCACTTACGTCAAACCTGAATATGAACTTCATCATCAAGGCAAATGGGAAACCTTGACCATTGATGGTCTTGAAATGGTCTTTATGGATGCATCTGGCACTGAAGCTGCCAGTGAAATGATCACCTATATACCGTCTATGAAGGCGCTATGGTCAGGCGAATTAACATATGATGGTATGCACAATATTTATACCTTACGAGGCGCTAAAGTTCGCGACGCATTAAAATGGTCTAAAGACATTAACGAGATGATTAATGCATTTGGCGAAAATGTGCAGGTACTATTTGCTTCGCATTCTGCGCCGGTATGGGGAAATAAAGAAATTAATCATTACCTTCGCATGCAGCGAGATAATTATGGCCTCGTTCATAATCAATCTTTACGTTTAGCCAATGAAGGTGTGGTAATACAAGATATAGGTGATGCAATCATGGAAACCATTCCACAAAATGTCCAAAACGAATGGTACACCAATGGTTATCACGGTACATACAGCCATAACGCTAAAGCTGTGTACAACATGTATTTAGGCTATTTTGATATGAACCCAGCCAACTTAAACCCCTTACCTACAAAGGCTGAAGCAATTAAGTTTGTAGAATATATGGGCGGCGCTAACAATGTAGTATCAAAAGCGCAAGCTGACTTCAATCAAGGTGAGTATCGGTTTGTCGCCACTGCATTAAATAAGGTGGTCATGGCCGAACCACAACACCCCCAAGCCCGAGAATTACTTGCCGATACCTATGAGCAACTTGGCTACCAAGCCGAAGGAGCTGGTTGGCGAAATATTTACTTAACCGGTGCGCAAGAGTTACGTATTGGCATAAAACCTGGCGCACCTAAATCCGCATCCGCTGATGTTATCAGCGAAATGGATATGTCGACCTTGTTCGATTTCCTTGCGGTTAAAGTTGACAGTATAAAAGCTGCTGAACTTGGTAATATCACTTTAAATGTAGTGACACAAAGCGGCGATAAAACTGACACGCTCTTTGTAGAGTTAAGTAACGGAAACTTGAGTAATATCAAAGTAGACAAGGCCAAAAAAGCCGATGCCACACTGACAATTAATAAGTCTGATGTCGTGGCAATATTATTAGGTAAAGCAGATATGAAAGCGCTAATGCAATCAGGAGCTGCGAGTATGCAAGGTGATAAATTAGCATTTGCCAAAATTGCATCAACATTGGTGCAATTTAATCCTGATTTTGAAATCGTACCGCTACAGCATACTCATTAGCTCATAACTTAACGAAATTCGGCTGCAAAGTTTTTCACTCTGCTTCTTTGCTGATATTCACTACTTTACCAAGAGTAACGGCATGAGAGTTTAAAGCGAAAATGACCGACTAAGACAAGTGAGGGAAGATTGTTCTGATAAGCCGTTTTTGATTAGCAGTTAAACATCCAAAAAACCTTAACAGTTCGATAAATCAGTTGGTTTTTATGAACATTTTTATTTGTTCATGCCAGCTGATTTTTTTTGCCTTTAATTGAAGTGTTAATGGCTTTTCGCCAAAAGCGAACTCGCCCACACTCACAGCAAATCGATATGAATTATTAAGCTTACCTAAACAACATTGCCATAAAGGTGAGACTTCATAACAAGACTCAACATCATTAGTCTGTTCAAGCTCATCAACGTCTATAGGCTTCAATAAGCTAAGTGAAATATCATGCTGAATTGGCAACGACTTATCATCTAATGTTAAGTTAGCTAAGCTCGGCGCAGATAAGTCAAATGCAAACGATTTAAGCGACAAGGCCAGTCCCAGTCCCTTTGCTTTAATATAAGATTCTTTCAGTGCCCATAAATCGAAAAATCGCTCACGCTGCTGACTTTCAGGTAACGCCAATAATACCGCTTCTTCTGGTTTTGAAAAATAGTGATGTAAAATTGAATGGATATTCGTGCTTTCTCGGCAGCGTTCAATATCGACCCCCAATTGAATGGGCATTGAAGCGTCATCTTTAGAGTGAATGACACCAATAAGCAACCAGTTACCACTGTGACTTAAATTAAACTGCAAGCCAGTTTGTTTATATTGCACAGCCGATAGCCTAGGTTTGCCCTTCTCACCATACTCAAATTGCCAATCGTCTGGGTCGATATTTGCAAAGCTCGATAATACGCTGCGCAAATACCCACGCACCATTAACCCTTGCTGTTGAGCAGCGCGTTGAATAAAGCGATCCACTTTATTTATCTCAGCATCAGATAACCATGAACGCACTGTAGAGACGGTTTTCTCATCTAATAAATTGGTATCTAAAGGACAAAAAAATAATTGAATAGTGGGTAAAGGGCTCAAACTAAACTCGCATTTATAATTGCAATAAGACATTGTCGCTTGTTCTAGGTCACTAATTCAACACATAAACAATCTTGATTGAAAATGTCGTCTAAGGTTTAAGCAAATAATGGAAGATTTAGACAAATAAAAAGGGTTAAGCCATCCTTAACCCTTTGCATATCATCTGTTATTTCAATAAGTATTAGCCAATCAATCTACCAGTGCTTTTACCGCCTTTTTAGGTAAAACATCATAACGGCTAAACTGCATTGAAAACTGACCTTCTCCACCTGTCATAGATTTAAGCTTTGAAGAGTAGCTACTGACATTGGCAAGTGGCACTTCAACGCTGACCTCAACAAGTCCATTGGCATTTGCCTGCGTACCACAAATAATGCCACTAGATGCACTAATGTCACCTGTCACTTCGCCGACATGCTCTTGCCCAACTAAAATGCTCATATCAACTAATGGTTCTAACATTACAGGTTTTGCTAACGATACTGCTTCTATAAAAGCTTTTTTACCCGCCATCACAAAAGCAATTTCTTTAGAGTCTACACTGTGGTGTTTGCCATCCAATAACGTGACTTTTATGTCTTGTAATGGATAGCCACCTAACTCACCGGCTAGCATGGCTTCTCGCACGCCTTTCTCTACTGCTGGAATATATTGACTTGGCACTGAGCCACCAACCACCTTCGAAATAAACTCAAAGCCTTCACCACGCTCAAGTGGCTCTATGGCTAATTCAACTTCACCAAATTGGCCAGATCCGCCTGATTGCTTTTTATGGCGATAACGGCATTTTGCTTTCTCGGTGATGGTTTCTCGATAAGCCACCGCCGGCGTATCAGTATCCATGTCGAGGTGGAACATATTTTGCGCTTTTTCAAGCGCAATTTTTAAATGCAAATCCCCTTGACCTTGCAATACGGTTTGCCCTTCAACTTCACTTCGAGTGATGTGTAAACTTGGATCTTCAGCGACCAGTTTATTGAGAACATCGGAGATCTTTTGTTCATCACCACGACGTTTGGCTGATACAGCTAGGCCAAAAATAGGTTGCGGCACTTCCAGTTCAGGTAAATGAAATTCATCTTCATCATGGCTATCATGCAGTACAGAACCAACACTTAATGCATCCAATTTTGCAATAGCGCAAATATCGCCAGGAAACGCTTGGGATACATTAATTTGTTTATCGCCTTGAAGCTTCATTAAGTGAGAGACTTTGAAAGGTTTGCGGCCTTGGCCAATAAACAGCTTCATGCCAACATTCAGCGTCCCTTGGTACAACCTAAATACACCCAGTCTTCCTAAAAATGGGTCAATTGAAACGCTAAACACATGGGCTAAAACATGATCTGTTGCCTTTTGTGTCACTGTTACTGGTGTCGCCTGTTCACCAAATCCTTTCATAAATTGTGGCGCATTAGCTTCAAGTGGACTTGGCATGAGTTTGATCAGCATTTCTAACAATGAGCTAATCCCAATATCTTGTTCTGCACTTGTAAAGCAGACTGGCACTAAGTGCCCCATTCTGAGTGCTTTTTCTAGCGGAGCATGAAGCTGCTGAGGCGTTAACGACTCACCTTGCTCTAAATACAAGGTCATTAACGCTTCATCTTCTTCAAGTACCGTATCAACTAGCTCATCCCTAGCACTAGCAGGTTGACTAAATAACGTCTCTGCACTTTCATCACAATGTAAATAACAATCAACAACGGCTTTTCCATCGGCACTGGGCAAATTAACCGGTAAACATCGGTGTCCAAATTGATGCTGAATGTCGATCATCACATCTGACACTCGCGTGAGATTACTGTCGAGGTGGTTAATGGCAATAATCACCGCTTTACCTTGCGCTCTTGCAGCTTCAAAAGCACGTTTAGTCACAGACTCTATACCAACGGCGGTATTAATAACCAACAATACTGACTCAACGGCAGGCAAAGGTAATAAGGCTCGCCCGAAAAAGTCAGGTAAACCTGGCGTGTCGATAAAGTTGATATGATGCTGTTGATACTGAAGGTGTAAAAATGAAGGCTCTAAACTATGACGGTGGGATTTTTCTTGGGCAGTGAAATCAGCATGATTTGTGCCCTTGTCGACCTTGCCCTTTAA
This sequence comes from Shewanella sp. P1-14-1, assembly GCF_001401775.1. NCBI lineage: Bacteria > Pseudomonadati > Pseudomonadota > Gammaproteobacteria > Alteromonadales > Shewanellaceae > Shewanella > Shewanella sp. P1-14-1. Next base: position 182,139 of record NZ_LKTL01000003.1, read on the forward strand.
CGATATTGCTTTTGCTCTATACAGTAACGCTTCAAGCAAGGATGATTTACCTGCTCCAACATGTCCGAGCACAGCCAAATTACGGGTTTGCTCAGTAGTAAACTCAGCCATAATGGCCTCCTGTTTTCACATTATTAAACTTTCCATATTCTTGTCTAACTTTGTTTACGTTTGGCTATTTATTGCGCATAAAAATAGTATACGGGGCTAACAACTCAGATGAATTGACCTAGATCAGTGTTTACCTCGGCAACGTTTTTTATAACAAAATCACCCATTCGGCTTACAAGTGTTAGCTAATTCTGGTCGTATCAGTGATTAATTAGTTTCGGGTGATTGTATCGGCCCGAAACCTCAGGTACTCTGCATGCTCGATTGTGCTAAAACGCTAATTTTGAAGATGAACAAACGTTAATCTTCACGTTTTTATACCGAGTCCCAACAGATTGTACGGAGTATTCATCGAACTATGGCAGTCCTTAAATGACCGCAAATAGAAAAGCTCACGCTGTAACTCAAACAGCCGCTAAGAAAGCCACATCAGAAACCGATGTTGCGATGGCCCCTGTTCGCCATCGCAATGCAACAACGACTCCTGAAATGCGTCAATTTATTCAGACTTCTGATTTCAGTGTTAGTCAATTGGCTAAGATTCTTAATATCTCGGAAGCCACTGTCAGAAAGTGGCGCAAGCGCGACTCAATCAGTGATACGCCCAATACTCCACATCATTTGAAAACCACGCTTTCACCAATGGAAGAATACGTGGTTGTGGGACTTCGTTATCAATTAAAAATGTCACTGGATAGATTGCTTCACGTCACACAACAATTTATCAACCCTAACGTCTCTCGCTCTGGTTTAGCCCGATGTTTAAAGCGCTACGGCATATCAAAACTAGATGAATTTGAAAGCCCTCATGTGCCTGAGCGTTATTTTAATCAGCTGCCTATTGTTCAGGGTACAGATGTAGCGACTTATACACTGAACCCTGAAACGCTCGCTAAAACCCTTGCATTACCTGAAGCGACACCAGATAACGTTGTACAGGTTGTATCGTTAACGATTCCACCTCAACTCACTCAAGCTGACAGTTATTCCATTTTGCTCGGTGTCGACTTTGCAACCGACTGGGTGTATCTCGACATATATCAAGACAATCACACACAAGCGACAAATCGTTATATCGCTTATGTGTTAAAGCACGGCCCGTTTCATTTACGTAAGTTATTAGTCAAGAATTACCACACCTTTTTAGCCCGCTTTCCTGGCGCAACAGTTTTACAATCCACGGAAGCGGCAAACCAAAAAAATAAATCAGCGAAGGATCAGCTGAACACTGGAGACTCAAAATGAGCCAAGCCCCTACAAATCCTGAGACAAGCTCTCAAGATAATAACGAGTCGCAAGATACAAGACTGAATAAACGTCTTAAAGACATGCCTATTGCCATTGTCGGCATGGCCAGTATCTTTGCCAACTCTCGTTACCTGAATAAGTTTTGGGACTTAATCAGCGAAAAAATTGATGCTATTACCGAAGTACCTGATACCCACTGGCGCGCTGAAGATTACTTTGATGCTGACAAGAGCACCCCAGATAAGAGCTACTGTAAACGCGGTGGTTTTATCCCTGAAGTGGACTTTAACCCAATGGAATTTGGCCTGCCGCCAAATATCCTAGAACTGACCGATACTTCGCAATTATTGTCATTAGTGATTGCCAAAGAAGTGCTAGCAGATGCTGGTGTCACTTCTGAATATGACACTGATAAAATCGGTATTACTTTAGGTGTGGGCGGTGGCCAAAAAATTAATGCCAGCCTAACAGCACGTCTGCAATACCCTGTGCTTAAAAAAGTATTTAAAAGCAGTGGTCTAAGCGATGCCGACAGCGACATGCTTATCAAAAAGTTCCAAGACCAATACATTCACTGGGAAGAAAACTCGTTCCCAGGATCGCTTGGTAATGTTATTGCTGGTCGTATTGCTAACCGCTTTGACTTAGGCGGCATGAACTGTGTGGTTGATGCAGCATGTGCAGGTTCACTTGCGGCAATGCGAATGGCGTTAACCGAACTGGTTGAAGGCCGCAGCGAAATGATGATCACTGGTGGCGTATGTACCGATAACTCGCCATCGATGTACATGAGTTTTTCAAAAACCCCAGCGTTTACCACCAATGAAACGATTCAGCCATTTGATATCGACTCAAAAGGCATGATGATTGGTGAAGGCATTGGCATGGTGGCATTAAAACGTCTTGAAGATGCTGAACGTGACGGTGACCGTATTTACTCAGTCATTAAAGGGGTCGGCGCTTCATCTGATGGTAAGTTCAAATCAATTTATGCACCTCGACCTGAAGGCCAAGCTAAAGCGCTGAAGCGTGCTTATGATGACGCCGGCTTTGCACCTGAAACCGTTGGGCTAATTGAAGCTCACGGAACTGGTACTGCAGCAGGTGATGTGGCAGAATTTAATGGTCTTAAATCTGTATTTGGTGAGAATGACTCAACCAAGCAACACATTGCTTTAGGTTCAGTTAAGTCACAAGTGGGCCATACTAAATCAACTGCGGGAACCGCGGGTGTGATTAAAGCGGCGTTAGCACTGCATCATAAAGTGCTGCCGCCAACCATCAACGTCTCTAAGCCTAACCCCAAGCTTAATGTTGAGGATTCGCCGTTTTTCATTAACACTGAAACTCGCCCTTGGATGCCTCGCCCTGATGGCACACCACGCCGAGCGGGTATTAGCTCGTTCGGTTTTGGTGGCACAAACTTCCACTTAGTATTGGAAGAATACAGCCCAGAGCACAGCCGTGATGAGAAATACCGTCAACGCCAAGTAGCACAAAGCTTATTGATTAGCGCTGACAATAAAGCTGAGCTCATTGCAGAAATCAACAAGCTTAACGCTGACATCAGCGCGCTTAAAGGCACAGATAACTGCAGCATCGAACAAGCTGAACTTGCCCGCATTGCTAAACTATATGCTGTTCGCACTTTAGATGACTCAGCTGCGCGTTTAGGCCTTGTGGTCTCAAGCCTTAATGAATTAACCACCCAACTTGGTTTAGCGTTAAAGCAGCTAAGTAACGACGCTGAAGCATGGCAACTACCATCAGGTACGAGCTATCGCTCATCTGCACTCATCACGATTAATGCCAGCCAAAAGACAACTAAAGGTAAAAAAGCGGCTAACACACCGAAAGTTGCGGCATTGTTTGCAGGTCAAGGCTCTCAGTACGTCAACATGGGTATTGAAGTCGCTTGTCATTTCCCTGAAATGCGTCAACAATTAATCAAGGCCGACAAGGTATTTGCAAGCTTTGATAAAACCCCGCTGTCTCAGGTGATGTTCCCAATTCCAGCCTTTGAAAAAGCAGATAAAGATGCGCAAGCAGCTTTACTCACCAGCACTGATAACGCGCAAAGCGCCATTGGTGTAATGAGCATGAGCCAATACCAACTGCTTACTCAATCAGGTTTTAGCGCAGATATGTTTGCAGGTCACAGCTTTGGTGAACTGTCAGCATTATGTGCTGCAGGTGTAATTTCAAATGATGATTACTACCAATTATCATTTGCTCGTGGTGCAGCTATGGCTTCATCAGCAGTTGATAAAGATGGCAATGAGCTAGATAAAGGCACTATGTACGCCATTATCTTGCCAGCTAATGAAAATGATGCAGCAAATAGCGATAACATCGCTAAATTAGAAAGCTGCATTAGCGAGTTTGAAGGTGTTAAAGTCGCTAACTACAACAGTGCGACTCAATTAGTGATTGCTGGCCCAACTGACTCTTGTGCAAATGCAGCTAAAGCCATTAGCGCTTTAGGCTTTAAAGCCATTGCCCTTCCTGTATCAGGTGCTTTCCACACTCCACTTGTTGGACATGCGCAAAAGCCATTCGCTAAAGCCATCGACAAAGCCAAATTTACCGCTAGCAAAGTTGATTTATTCTCTAATGCGACAGGCGAAAAGCATCCTAATGATGCAAAATCAATTAAAGCGGCGTTCAAACAGCACATGTTGCAATCAGTGCGTTTCACTGACCAATTAAACAATATGTATGATGCGGGAGCGCGCGTATTTGTCGAGTTCGGCCCTAAGAACATTCTGCAAAAACTGGTTGAAGCGACCCTAGGTAATAAAGCTGAAGCGGTATCCGTTATCAGTATCAATCCAAACCCTAAGGGCAACAGTGATGTGCAACTTCGTGTTGCAGCTATGCAACTTAGCGTTTTAGGTGCGCCACTCTCAAGCATTGACCCTTATCAAGCTGAAATCGCAGCTCCTGCGGTACCAAAAGGCATGAACGTTAAACTCAATGCAACCAACCACATCAGTGCACATACTCGTGCCAAGATGGAAAAATCATTAGCAACAGGCCAAGTAACCTCTCAAGTTGTCGAAACAATTGTTGAGAAAGTTATCGAAAAACCTGTTGAAAAAGTAGTAGAGAAGATCGTGGAAAAAGAAGTGATTAAAACTGAATATGTTGAAGTTGCCACAGCTGGCGCAACAACAGTGTCTAACGCTGCGCCTCAAGCAATAGCACCTCATGCATCAGCTCAGACTGCTCCTGCTTCAGGCAGTTTAGAAGCGTTCTTTAACGCGCAACAACAAGCCGCTGATCTACATCAGCAGTTCTTAGCGATTCCACAGCAGTATGGCGATACTTTTACTCACCTAATAGCTGAGCAAAGTAAAATGGTTGCTGCAGGCCAAGCCATTCCTGAAAGCTTGCAACGCTCGATTGAGTTATTCCATCAGCATCAAGCGCAAACGCTGCAAAGTCACACCCTGTTTTTAGAGCAGCAAGCTCAGGCAAGCCAAAATGCATTAAACATGCTAACGGGTCAAACACCTGTTACTGCTCCTGTTGTTAACGCACCAATTGTTAATACGCCAGTCGTTAATTCACCAGTAGTTGAAGCGGTGAAAGTAGCACCTCCTGTACAAACTCCTGTCGTAAACACGCCAGTAGTAAAGGCCACACCTGTAGCTCAACCTGCCGCGATGGCCGCTCCAGCCCCACGTGTTGAACCAATTAAAGCACCTGCTCCTGTAGCCGCTCCTGTAGTAATAGATTCTGCAGTTACAGCTCCTGCTGGCTTAAGCGCAGGAACAGTTCAGAGCGCGCAAACAGCCCTGAGCTCACAAACAGCCCTGAGCACACAAACTGTTCTGGATACTATGCTAGAAGTGGTTGCTGAAAAAACCGGTTACCCAACTGAAATGCTTGAATTGAGCATGGATATGGAAGCAGACTTAGGCATCGATTCAATTAAACGTGTTGAAATCTTAGGTACAGTGCAAGACGAACTACCAACACTGCCAGAGCTAAGCCCTGAAGATTTAGCCGAGTGTCGTACATTGGGCGAAATCGTTGACTATATGGGTAGTAAACTACCGGCCGCAGGCGCTATGAACAGCGACACTGCAAATGCAACTCACACAGCCGTTTCCGCCCCTGCTGCTTCAGGCCTTAGCGCTGAAACAGTTCTGAATACCATGCTAGAAGTCGTTGCAGAAAAAACAGGTTACCCAACTGAAATGCTTGAATTAAGCATGGACATGGAAGCGGATTTAGGCATCGATTCAATTAAACGTGTTGAGATCTTAGGTACTGTTCAAGACGAACTGCCAACACTGCCAGAGTTAAGCCCTGAAGATTTAGCCGAGTGTCGCACTCTTGGTGAAATCGTATCTTATATGGGTAGTAAACTACCCGCCGCAGGCGCTATGAACTCTAAACTTCCTGCAAGTGCCGCTGAAGTAGCTCAAACCCAAACCGCGCCAGTTCAAGCTGCATCTGGCCTTAGCGCTGAAACAGTTTTGAATACCATGCTAGAAGTCGTTGCAGAAAAAACAGGGTACCCAACTGAAATGCTTGAACTCAGCATGGATATGGAAGCGGATTTAGGTATCGATTCAATCAAACGTGTTGAAATTTTAGGTACTGTTCAAGATGAATTGCCAACACTGCCTGAACTAAGTCCTGAAGATTTAGCCGAGTGTCGTACTCTTGGTGAAATTGTTGACTATATGAATTCTAAGCTTCCTACAACTTCAGCTGCAGGCGCTAATACACCGGCCGCAGCAGGCGCTTCTCAAGTAGCTGCTCAAGCATCAGGTTTAAGCGCACAAGAAGTTCAAAGCACGATGATGACTGTGGTTGCTGAAAAAACTGGTTACCCGACTGAAATGCTTGAATTAAGCATGGATATGGAAGCGGATTTAGGCATCGATTCAATCAAACGTGTTGAAATTCTAGGTACAGTTCAAGACGAATTACCAACACTGCCAGAGCTAAGTCCTGAAGATTTAGCTGAGTGTCGTACCCTTGGCGAAATCGTATCTTATATGGGGAGTAAACTACCCGCCGCAGGCGCTATGAACAGCAATACTGCAGATGCGACTCACACAGTCACACCAGAATCAGGTTTAAGTACTGAAACAGCCTTGAGCGCACAAGAAGTACAAAGCACGATGATGACTGTAGTTGCTGAAAAAACAGGTTACCCTACTGAAATGCTTGAATTAAGCATGGATATGGAAGCGGATTTAGGCATCGATTCAATCAAGCGAGTTGAGATCTTAGGTACAGTTCAAGATGAACTTCCGACGCTACCAGAACTTAACCCTGAAGATTTAGCTGAGTGTCGTACACTAGGTGAAATCGTATCTTATATGGGGAGTAAACTACCCGCCGAAGGCGCTAATACACAGGCCGCAGCAGGCGCTTCTCAAGTAGCTGCCTCAACCGCAGAAACAGCCCTGAGCGCAGAGCAAGTGCAAAGCACCATGATGACAGTCGTTGCTGAAAAAACCGGTTACCCAACTGAAATGCTTGAATTGAGCATGGATATGGAAGCGGATTTAGGCATCGATTCAATCAAGCGTGTTGAAATTTTAGGAACGGTTCAAGACGAGCTTCCGGGCTTACCTGAATTAAATCCTGAAGATTTAGCAGAGTGTCGCACCCTAGGCGAAATCGTTAGCTACATGAACTCTAAGCTACCTGCTGAAGGCGCTAAACTTTCAGCAAGTGCAGCTGAAGGCTCTCAGCCAACGCTAAGCTCAACTGACGCTTCACCTGCAACAGCCACAGCAGAGTTAGCAACTGACTTACCTCCTCATCAGGAAGTTGCGCTAAAAAAGCTACCAGCGGCGGATAAGTTAGTTGACGGTTTTTCAAAAGACGCCTGTATCGTTATCAATGATGACGGCCATAACGCAGGTGTTTTAGCTGAAAAATTAGTAGCAACAGGCCTAACCGTCGCCGTTATTCGTAGCCCTGAGTCAGTGACATCTGCGCAATCACCGCTTAGCAGTGATATTGCCAGCTTCACTTTATCTGCGGTCAATGACGACGCGATTAGCGATGTCATTGCTCAAATTAGCAAGCAGCATAAGATCGCCGGTTTTGTTCACCTACAACCTCAACTAACAGCACAAGGAGCTTTGCCTTTAAGTGATGCTAGTTTTGTAGCAGTAGAGCAAGCTTTCTTGATGGCTAAACACCTACAGAAACCATTTGCTGAGCTAGCAAAAACTGAGCGTGTCAGCTTTATGACTGTCAGCCGCATCGATGGTGGCTTTGGTTACTTAAACAGTAACGAGCTTGCAAAGGCTGAGCTAAACCAAGCTGCATTATCTGGTTTAACTAAAACATTAGGTCATGAGTGGCCAACTGTGTTCTGTAGAGCATTGGATATTACCCCAAGCTTTGAAGCTGTCGAGTTAGCACAAGCCGTTATTGCAGAGTTATTTGATGTTGATACAGCACCAGCTGAAGTGGGTATTAGCGACCAAGGTCGTCATACTTTATCAGCTACGGCAACTGCTCAAACCCGTTACCAAACCACATCTTTAAACAGAGAAGATACTGTATTGGTGACTGGTGGCGCTAAAGGTGTCACATTTGAATGTGCCCTTACCCTTGCAAAACAAACACAGTCACACTTTATCTTAGCGGGTCGCAGTGAGCACTTAGCGGGTGATTTACCAACTTGGGCAAAGAGTGTCATAGCGGCTGCGCCTAACGTTAGTGAAGTAAACACAAGTCAGTTGAAAGCTGCTGCGATTGGTTTTATTCAATCTCAAGGTAACAAGCCAACACCTAAGCAAATTGATGCCTTAGTTTGGCCGATTACCAGCAGTTTAGAAATTGATCGTTCATTAGCAGCATTTAAAGCTGTCGGTGCAAGTGCTGAATACATCAGCATGGATGTCAGCTCAGATGCCGCCATCAAACAATCTCTTGCTGGCCTTAAACCGATTACAGGTATCATTCATGGTGCAGGTGTACTCGCTGATAAACACATTCAAGACAAAACCTTAGCTGAATTAGGCCGTGTATATGGCACTAAAGTGTCGGGCTTTGCTGGCATCATCAATGCAATTGATGCAAGCAAGTTAAAACTGGTTGCTATGTTCTCATCAGCAGCAGGCTTCTATGGCAATACAGGCCAAAGTGACTACTCAATGTCTAATGAGATCCTCAACAAGACAGCACTTCAACTTGCAGCTAACTACCCGCAAGCCAAAGTGATGAGCTTTAACTGGGGCCCTTGGGATGGCGGAATGGTCAGTTCAGCATTGAAGAAAATGTTTGTTGAGCGCGGCGTATACGTTATTCCACTCGATAAAGGCGCAAACTTGTTTGCTCACAGCCTATTGTCTGAGTCGGGCGTACAGCTATTAATTGGCTCAAGTATGCAGGGCTCAAGCTCAGCAGATAAAACAGGCGCAGCTGTAAAAAAGCTTAATGCGGACTCTTCGCTTAATGCCGAGGGTTCGCTGATTCTTTCTTTAAATAATGCTGCAAGTCACCGTGTTGTGAGTAACACGGTGACTGTTGAACGAGTACTAGACCCTGTTGCTATGCCCTTCCTTGAAGATCATTGCATTGCGGGTAATCCAGTACTGCCAACAGTATGCGCTATACAATGGATGCGTGAAACTGCGCAGCAATTGTGTGGCCAGCCTGTGACTGTTCAAGATTATAAATTGCTGAAAGGCATTATTTTCGAGACTAAAGAGCCGCAAGTATTAACGCTGACATTGACGCAAACTGAATCAGGCTTAAAAGCACTGATTGCAAGTCGTATGCATAACGATCCAGTGGATAGCTTACTACGACCTCAGTATCAAGCAAACCTTGTGATCAATGAAGCCGTCATTAACGGTCAAACTTTAACAACACAGCCAACTATCGTTGCGGATGCACAACAGTTAGCAAGTGCAGGTAAAGTGATTAGCACTGATAGCGAGCTTTATTCAAACGGTAGCTTATTTCATGGACCACGCCTGCAAGGCATCAAGCAAGTCTTGATTGCTGATGACACGCAACTGGTTTGCAACGTGGAATTACCACAAATTAGTTCCGCAGATTGCGAAGGCTTTGCGCCTGTTCTGTCCATAGGTGGCAGCCAAGCATTTGCCGAAGATTTGCTACTGCAAGCCATGTTAGTCTGGGCACGTATTAAGCATGATGCTGCAAGCTTGCCGTCGACTATTGGTAAGTTAACGACTTATGCACCATTTGCATCAGGTGATAAAGGTTACTTGGTGTTATCTGTGCTTAAGAGTACCAGCCGTTCGTTAACAGCTGATATTGCACTTTATCACCAAGATGGTCGCTTGAGTTGCACTATGAGCAGTGCAAAAACAACAATTAGCAAAAGCTTAAATGAGGCATTTCTTGCCCCTGCTAAAGCAATTGCTGACTTGCAGGAGTCTGTGTGAGCACTCAACTGACTGCAAAAACGGCTGCAATCAATAGTATGCGTATAGCCTTAAAACTGGTCGCGAATGATCAAACATCACTCGCACCAGCACAAAATGCTGATGACATATATGCTGCCATAAAACCGTGTTCATTAGCGCAGGTCATTGGCGAGTCTGCCATTGACCTTGAAATTGATGTATCAAGCTTAGATGCTGGCATAGATAACCTTGCTACAGCAAGCCAACAAACGCTTAGCTTTAGTGATTATTTTGCCCAAGCGATTGCCCATATTGAGCAGCAACATACTGTGTTACTGAGCCATCCAGCAATACCGTATCGAGTATTGATGATGCCAGCGATTGTTGCAGCTAAGCATCGCTGTCATCCCCATGCCTATTTAACGGGTTTGGGAGAAGCTGATGATATGCAATGCGCTATGCAAAACGCTTTAGCACAAGCTAAACGTGAGCACATTACTCCTACCTTGGTCGATGTCACTGAGTTAACTTGTTATAAAGACAAGTTTACTCAGCTTGTCATGTTGATAAGTCGTATTGCTGCGCGTCGTTTACCTGACACTACATTGCCTACTGTTACTAGCGATAGTAGTCATGCAATTACAGGTGTAGATGCTATCTCAGAGGCTAGTGCCAACTCAAATACTACTAGCGACAAGCAGGGCAATAGCAATCAAGCCAATGCCAAATATTGGTTTACCCAAATGCACCAAAACCGTGTTGCTAGCTTTAACTTTACAGAAAATGGCAAGCAACATGTTGCCGTTTTTGTTCAAGGTACTGAACTGGCCCAGGCCAGCTCGATGCTTGATGAAAACAGACTATTCTTCCCATTAGCAGCCAATACATCTGCTTGCATGATCCAATCTTTGCATGAGCTATTAGCGGCGCTCAATAGACTTAATCAGCAACAGAGCAATCAGTTAGACAGCCAGCGGCTTCTAAACAAGCCTAGCCATGTTATCTCTTTAATGCTCAATTACTTAAAGACATTTGATCAAACCAAACCTTTGTCTGCAGTTATCATGGCCAACTCTGTAGTCACTGCAATCGCTGAAATTGAGGCCATGTTAGCCAAAATCAGTACAGCAAGTGATGACACCTCTGGATCGATAAATGAACTTGAGTACAAAACGCCTTCGGGTAGTTGTTTAACCATCACTCAGCATGAAGCGCTTGGTTGCAGCGGCCTGTGTTTTGTGTATCCTGGCGTGGGCACGGTATACCCGCAAATGTTTGCTCAACTGCCGCGCTACTTTCCAGCTTTATTTGCACAACTAGAGCGCGATGGTGATGTCAAAGCCATGCTGCAAGCTGATAGCATTTATGCGGAAAATGCTAAAACCGCCGACATGAGCTTAGGTGAACTGGCTATTGCAGGTGTAGGCGCAAGTTACATCCTAACCAAAGTGCTCACTGAGCATTTCGGCATTAAGCCTAACTTTGCCATGGGTTACTCAATGGGTGAAGCGTCTATGTGGGCCAGTCTTGATGTCTGGAAAACGCCTCACAATATGATTGAAGCCACTCAAACTAATAGTATTTTCACCTCTGATATTTCAGGCCGACTCGACTGCGTCCGTCAAGCATGGCAACTCGAACAGGGTGAAGATATTGTTTGGAATAGCTTTGTTGTGCGTGCTGCGCCGACTGAAATAGAAGCCGTGCTTGCCGATTACCCTCGCGCTTATTTAGCGATTATACAAGGTGATACCTGTGTATTAGCGGGTTGTGAGCAAAGCTGTAAAGCCTTATTGAAACAAATCGGTAAACGTGGCATTGCAGCAAATCGTGTCACAGCCATGCACACGCAACCCGCCATGCTTATTCGTGATAATGTTCAAGCGTTTTATCAGCAAGCTTTGCACGACCAAGATGTGCTTGATGCACAAGCAAGTAGCATCAAATTCATTAGTGCTGCGAGTCAAATGCCTATTTCATTGACCAGTCAGGACATCGCCAATTCCATTGCAGATACATTTTGTCAGCCACTGAACTTCACTAAACTGGTGAATAATGCTCGTCATTTAGGTGCACGTTTATTTGTTGAAATTGGCGCAGATAGGCAAACCAGTACCTTGATAGATAAAATTGCTCGTACTGCAGCTAATACCGATTCACATTTAAACGCGCCACTGTCAGCCATTGCAATCAATGCCAAAGGTGATGATCAAACAGCGCTGCTTAAATGTATCGCTCAGCTTATCTCACATAAAGTGCCTTTATCTCTACAATATCTAACTGAGAACTTATCCCATTTGTTGACCGCTAGCATTGCTCGCGAAAACCGTCACCAAAGCCAAACCGCTCAGTTAGCTCCACAATTAGAAGGAGAACAATCTTGAGTTCTCAATCAAACGTTCCCAAAATTGCCATCGTCGGTTTAGCGACTCAGTACCCCGATGCTGATACGCCAGCAAAATTCTGGCAAAATTTATTAGATAAAAAAGATTCTCGCAGCACCATTAGTCAGCAAAAGCTCAATGCAAACCCGGCAGACTTTCAAGGTGTTCAAGGCCAGTCTGACCGTTTTTATTGTGACAAAGGTGGCTACATTCAAGACTTTAGTTTTGATGCCAATGGTTACCGTATTCCAGCTGCGCAGTTTAATGGTCTTGACGACAGTTTTTTATGGGCAACAGACACAGCGCGCAAAGCACTCAATGATGCTGGTGTGGATATCACTAACAGTCAAGATAATGCGATATTAAATCGCACTGGTATTGTCATGGGCACCTTGTCGTTCCCAACGGCAAAATCTAACGAATTGTTTGTGCCGATTTATCACAGCGCCGTTGAAAAAGCGCTACAAGATAAACTGCAACAACCCAGTTTCACATTGCAGCCTTTTGATAGTGAAGGATATAGCGAGCAAACAACGCCAGCCTCTTTGTCTAATGGCGCCATTGCACATAATGCATCAAAACTGGTGGCCGATGCCCTTGGTTTAGGCGCAGCACAACTCAGCCTTGATGCCGCTTGCGCGAGCTCAGTTTACTCGTTAAAGCTTGCATGTGATTACTTGCATACAGGCAAAGCTGACATGATGCTAGCTGGTGCGGTTTCAGGCGCAGATCCCTTCTTTATTAACATGGGCTTTTCTATCTTCCATGCTTACCCTGACCATGGCATTTCAGCGCCTTTCGATAGTAATTCAAAAGGGTTATTTGCAGGTGAAGGTGCTGGCGTTTTAGTGCTCAAACGTCTTGAAGATGCTGAGCGTGATGGCGACCATATTTATGCACTAGTTAGCGGCATTGGCTTATCCAACGATGGTAAAGGTCAATTTGTACTGAGCCCAAACAGTGATGGTCAAGTCAAAGCCTTTGAGCGTGCCTATGCAGATGCAGCCATGCATGATGAACATTTCGGCCCTGATAATATTGAGGTCATCGAGTGTCATGCCACTGGTACACCGCTGGGTGATAAAGTTGAACTGACCTCGATGGAACGTTTTTTTAGCGACAAACTCAATGGTAGCCATACGCCATTGATTGGATCAGCTAAATCAAACTTAGGTCATTTACTGACGGCTGCGGGTATGCCTGGGATCATGAAAATGATTTTTGCCATGCGCCAAGGCATGTTGCCACCCAGTATCAATATTAGTTCGCCAATTACATCACCAAATCAGATGTTTGGCCCTGCTACATTACCTAATGATGTATTGCCATGGCCTGATAAAGCGGGCAATCGTACTCGTCATGCTGGTGTATCAGTATTCGGCTTTGGTGGTTGTAATGCCCACTTATTGATTGAGTCATATCACGGACAAACGTCAACAGCTCCAGCTGCTAATACCATTAATGCACAGTTGCCTATGCATATTACTGGCATGGCATCACACTTTGGGCCGCTGAATAATATTAACCGCTTTGCCAATGCAATAAACCAGCAACAAACGGCGTTTACTCCGCTACCGGCAAAACGATGGAAAGGCTTAGATAAACATCCTGAGTTATTGCAGCAGCTTGGTTTGGCGCAAACACCGCCAACAGGCGCTTATATTGATCAGTTTGATTTTGACTTCTTGCGCTTTAAAGTGCCACCGAATGAAGACGACCGCCTGATTTCGCAGCAGCTTTTGTTGATGAAAGTTGCAGACGAAGCTATTCATGATGCCAAACTTGCATCTGGCAGCAAGGTTGCTGTACTGGTTGCAATGGAAACCGAGCTTGAACTGCATCAGTTCCGTGGGCGAGTTAATTTGCATACTCAAATCGCAGCCAGCTTAAATGCGCACGGTGTCAGCCTATCTAACGATGAATACCAAGCCCTTGAAACCCTTGCGATGGACAGTGTTTTAGATGCGGCCAAGCTGAACCAATACACTAGCTTTATTGGTAATATTATGGCGTCGCGGATCTCATCGTTATGGGACTTTAATGGCCCAGCCTTTACGATTTCTGCAGGCGAGCAGTCGGTAAATCGTTGTATTGATGTGGCGCAAAACCTATTGGCTATGGAGTCGCGTCAAGAGCCGCTAGATGCCGTGATCATCGCAGCAGTTGATTTATCTGGCAGTATTGAAAATATCGTCCTGAAAACGGCAAGCCTCGCTAAAACAGGTCAACAACTTCCGCTCAGTATTGGTGAAGGTGCGGGTGCAATAGTACTGCAGGTTGCAGACCAAACAGCCACAGACTCTGAGCCACTGAATTTAATTCATCAAGCACTTGGTGCTGTCGACACACCATCTGTGGCAATATCTGGTTCAACAGACCTAAGCGGCAGTGATTCCCTCAACAGCCACGGGGCGTTAAACAGCTACGCGACAATCAACAGTTTATCATTTGGTCACATCAGCAAACTTGAAGCCATCAGTGATGAATTACTCACCCCTGCGGGCTTATCGACAAGTGATATCGGCATGCTAGAGCTAAACCAAGCGCCAGATTTAACCCATATTGATTCAACGCAAGCGCTATCACAACTTTATAGTCAGTCAGCAACTCAAGCCAAATCATGTATCGGCCATACTTATGCCGCTTCAGGAATGGCAAGCTTGCTGCACGGACTGCTTATTCAAAAACAAGATGCGCATTCAGAGCAAACGGTTCAACCCATAAATACCATTGTCGCCACACTCAGTGAGAACCAGTGTTCACAGCTACTGATGAGTCAAACTGCTGAACAGACCTCGGCTTTAAACAGTCGAATTAATACTGATATTGGGCAGCAAACGGCTAAAAAACTGAGCCTTGTTAAACAAGTGAGCTTAGGTGGACGTGATATTTATCAGCATATTGTCGATACGCCACTAGCTGACATTGACAATATTCGCGCTAAAACGGCAAATCTTATCCCTGCCGTAACCAATACAACGACGAACATGCTTGAGCGAGGTCAGTTTGTGTCTCCACAACAAACTCCTTTAGCACCAATGTTCGACAAGAATAACGCTATGACAACAGAGACTTCTATGCCGTTTTCAGATCGTTCTACCCAGTTTAATCCAGCTCCTAAAGCTGCAACGCCTAATGCCAAAGCTAACGTGACGACCACAAACTTCACAGCAACAAACCAAGTGCCACCAGCACATTTAACGGCTTTCGAGCAAAATCAATGGTTAGCCCATAAAGCGCAATTAGCATTTTTAAACAGCCGTGAACAAGGTTTAAAAGTGGCTGATGCACTCTTAAAACAACAGCTTGCTCAAACCAATGGGCAACCCCAGAGTGGTTTAACCCAACCTATGCCAGCAGCTAATGCGACAGTGCAAGCTGCAAATGTATTCGCGCAGCCACTGGCATCACAAGCCCCTGTTAAGCAGCGTCCAAATCATGCCTGCGTGCCACCTTACACAGCGCCTATCCCAGCGGATAAACCATGTATTTGGAACTACGCTGATTTAGTAGAATATGCAGAAGGTGATATTGCCAAAGTATTCGGCCCAGATTACGCCGTGATTGATAACTACTCTCGCCGCGTACGCCTTCCTACAACCGATTACTTATTGGTATCTCGTGTCACTAAATTAGATGCAACGATGAACCAATATAAGCCTTGTAGCATGACCACTGAGTATGACATCCCTGAAGATGCACCTTACTTAGTCGATGGCCAAATCCCATGGGCAGTTGCCGTTGAGTCAGGCCAGTGTGATTTAATGCTTATCAGTTATTTAGGCATTGATTTTGAAAACAAAGGTGAGCGTGTTTATCGCTTACTTGATTGTACTCTGACCTTCTTAGGCGACTTACCTCGTGGCGGCGACACATTGCGCTACGACATCAAGATTAATAACTTCGCTAAGAATGGCGAGACATTATTATTCTTCTTCTCTTACGAATGTTTCGTCGGCGATAAGATGGTATTAAAAATGGATGGCGGCTGCGCGGGCTTCTTTACCGATCAAGAGTTAGATGATGGTAAAGGGGTTATTTACACCGAAGATGAAATTAAAACTCGTGAAGCGGCATTAAATACACCGAACAAACCACGTTTTGAGCCATTATTGCATTGTACTCAGACCCAGTTTGACTATGGACAAATTCATCACTTACTCAATGGTGACATCGGCAGTTGTTTTGCTGGCGAACACCATAACCACCAGCAAACATCAGGTAAGCAAGACTCATTATGTTTTGCCTCTGAAAAGTTCTTGATGATTGAGCAAGTGGGCAATCTAGATGTTCATGGCGGCGCTTGGGGCCTAGGCTTTATTGAAGGTCATAAACAATTAGCACCTGATCACTGGTACTTCCCTTGTCACTTTAAGGGCGACCAAGTGATGGCTGGTTCATTAATGGCTGAAGGTTGTGGCCAATTACTGCAATTCTTTATGCTGCACATTGGTATGCACACCTTGGTTGAAAATGGTCGCTTCCAGCCACTTGAAAATGCTTCACAAAAAGTACGTTGTCGTGGCCAAGTATTGCCACAACATGGTGAGCTGACTTACCGCATGGAAGTCACTGAAATTGGTACTAACCCTCGCCCATATGCCAAAGCCAATATTGAAATATTGCTCAATGGTAAAGCGGTCGTGGACTTCCAAAACTTAGGTGTCATGCTCAAAGAAGAAAGCGAATGTACTCGCTACCTTAATGATACGCCCGCTGTCGATGTCTCAGCTGAACGAATTAATTCAGCAACCAATAATATTCTATACCCAGCGGCTTCAACCAATGCGCCACTCATGGCTCAACTGCCTGATTTGAATGCCCCTACGAATAAAGGTGTTATCCCACTGCAACATGTTGAAGCACCTGTGTTGCCTGATTATCCAAATCGTACTCCTGATACGCTGCCATTCACTGCGTACCATATGTTTGAGTTTGCCACTGGCAATATTGAAAACTGCTTTGGGCCGGACTTTAGTATTTACCGTGGTTTCATTCCACCGCGCACACCATGTGGCGATTTACAGCTAACGACTCGTATCGTTGATATTCAAGGTAAACGTGGCGAATTGAAAAAGCCGTCATCGTGTATCGCAGAATATGAAGTGCCAACTGATGCATGGTATTTCGCTAAAAACAGCCACGCCTCTGTCATGCCTTATTCAGTGTTGATGGAAATTTCACTGCAACCAAACGGCTTTATTTCAGGCTACATGGGCACCACATTAGGCTTCCCAGGTGAAGAATTATTCTTCCGTAACTTAGACGGTAGTGGTGAACTATTACGTGATGTTGATTTACGTGGCAAAACCATTGTTAATGATTCAAAGCTATTATCAACCGTTATTGCTGGTAGCAACATCATTCAAAGCTTCACATTTGACTTAAGTGTTGACGGCGAGCCCTTCTACAAAGGCAGCGCGGTATTTGGCTACTTTAAAGGCGATGCGCTTAAAAACCAGTTAGGTATTGATAACGGCCGTATCACTCAACCATGGCATGTTGAAAATAACGTCCCTGCTGATATCACTGTTGATTTACTTGATAAGCAATCTCGCGTGTTCCATGCTCCCGCTAATCAACCACATTATCGCTTAGCTGGCGGTCAACTTAACTTTATCGACAAAGCTGAAATCGTTGAAAAAGGCGGTAAAAATGGCTTAGGTTACTTGTCGGCATCTCGCACCATTGACCCAAGTGATTGGTTCTTCCAATTCCATTTCCATCAAGATCCAGTGATGCCAGGTTCATTAGGCGTTGAAGCCATCATCGAGTTAATGCAAACTTACGCCATTAGCAAAGACCTAGGTAAAGGTTTCACAAACCCGAAATTTGGCCAGATTTTGTCTGACATCAAATGGAAGTACCGTGGCCAAATTAACCCATTGAATAAGCAAATGTCGTTAGATGTGCACATCAGTGCAGTCAAAGATGAAAACGGCAAACGTATCATTGTGGGTGACGCAAACCTCAGCAAAGACGGTTTACGTATTTACGAAGTAAAAGACATCGCTATCTGTATCGAAGAGGCATAAAGGAATAATAATGACTATTAGCACTCAAAACGAAAAGCTTTCTCCATGGCCTTGGCAAGTAGCCCCAAGTGATGCCAGCTTTGACAATGCCGCTATCGGTAAAAAATTAAAAGAACTGTCTCAGGCGTGTTATTTAATTAACCACCCTGAAAAAGGCTTAGGTATTTCGCAAAACGCACAAGTGATGACTGAAAGCATGAACAGCCAACAGGATTTACCTGTCAGCGCATTTGCCCCAGCACTTGGCACTCAAAGCTTAGGCGACAGTAACTTCCGCCGTGTTCATGGTGTTAAATATGCTTATTATGCTGGTGCCATGGCTAACGGTATTTCATCAGAAGAGCTCGTTATCGCACTGGGTCAAGCGGGCATTTTATGCTCGTTCGGCGCAGCCGGACTCATTCCATCTCGTGTTGAACAAGCCATTAATCGCATTCAAGCCGCATTGCCAAATGGCCCATACATGTTTAACTTAATTCACAGCCCAAGTGAACCTGCGCTTGAGCGTGGCAGTGTTGAGCTGTTTTTAAAACATAAAGTGCGCACAGTTGAAGCATCAGCATTTTTGGGTTTAACACCACAAATTGTCTATTACCGCGCAGCAGGCTTAAGTCGTGATAGCCAAGGTGAAATCGTTATCGCCAACAAGGTTATCGCTAAAGTAAGTCGCACAGAAGTGGCGAGTAAGTTTATGCAACCAGCTCCCGCTAAAATGCTGCAAAAACTGGTTGATGAAGGCTTAATCACCTCAGAGCAAATGGCGCTCGCCCAATTAGTGCCAATGGCTGATGACGTGACAGCAGAAGCCGATTCTGGCGGCCATACTGATAACCGTCCATTAGTGACCTTATTGCCAACTATTTTAGCGCTTAAAGATAAAATCCAAGCCGAGTACCAATACAAAACCCCTATTCGTGTCGGTTGTGGCGGCGGTGTCGGCACCCCTGATGCAGCACTTGCAACCTTTAATATGGGCGCAGCTTATATTGTGACAGGCTCAATTAACCAAGCTTGTGTTGAAGCGGGAGCCAGTGAACACACGCGTAAACTACTTGCTACGACTGAAATGGCCGATGTCACCATGGCACCTGCTGCTGATATGTTCGAGATGGGCGTTAAGCTACAAGTGGTAAAACGTGGCACCTTATTCCCAATGCGTGCTAATAAACTTTATGAGATTTATACCCGTTATGAGTCGATTGAAGCCATCCCTGCCGAAGAACGTGAAAAACTTGAAAAACAAGTCTTCCGCTCGACCCTTGATGATATTTGGGCTGGCACAGTGGCGCATTTTAATGAACGCGATCCAAAACAAATCGAGCGCGCAGAAGGTAACCCTAAGCGTAAAATGGCGCTTATCTTCCGTTGGTATTTAGGTTTATCAAGCCGTTGGTCTAATTCTGGTGAAGCTGGCCGTGAAATGGATTATCAAATTTGGGCAGGTCCTGCACTGGGCGCGTTCAACGAATGGGCAAAAGGCAGCTATTTAGATGATTATACCCAGCGAAATGCGGTAGACTTAGCAAAACACTTGATGCACGGCGCAGCTTATCAAGCGCGTGTAAACTTACTTACCGCTCAAGGGGTGGCACTGCCTGTAGAATTACAGCGTTGGAGCCCGCTTGATCAGGTTAAGTAAGCCTGCCAAGCGTCATCAAGCTAAGTCATTTGGATATAGGTAGCGGTAATGAGCGAAACACAAAAACTTGATTTTTCAGTGGTTAATGGCACAACACTTGAGTCGTTCAATCAACAAAAAAATCTGATTAAACGCATGCTAAAGGGCAATAGCGCAACATGTGCTGAATGTAACAAGCCACTAACGCTGCAATTACCGCCCAATACTAAAAATGCCAAACCTGCCGAAAAAGCACCAGGGATATACTGCGCAAAAGGCTGCACAGATATTGAACTGGATATGGAAGCTGTGGCACTTTTAAAATAATACGATGAAATAACCCATAGATTATTTCATCATTACCATTTAAAAAAGGCATCGAAAGATGCCTTTTTTATTGCAATTAATTGACCACTTTATCAAGTGGCGACTTACCTAATCACTCACCAAAATAAGTTATTCAGAATAGTGAATTTAGAATTGAGAGTTTAGGGAATGCTGTTACTGATACGGTTCAAATTAGGTAATTAAAATATACTTCATTGCTTCACGGTTCCTGCACGGTTTCTGCATTTTAATCACATAACATTAAAAACTCATATTAGCCATTATCAACTACGGGTTAACTTAGGAGTTTACTTATGTTCAGTCCCCTTCTCTATTCACTTTTTAAAACGGGATGTAAACCATTTCGGCAACTATTAATTATACCGCTTACTAGCTTATGCCTATTAACTGCATGTGATAGTTCTGATGAAACCAGTAGCGAAGAGACTGTAATAACAGTACCTGAAATTGAAACACCGGTTGAGGAGTATAGCGACACTGATTTTGAAGTAAGCGATTGGACCGATGATACCCATAGCAAAAGTGCAGATGCCAACTTTGATGAAGTGTTTGCTGACAATGAAGTAAAACGCCTTGATGTGGTGGTCACTAAAAATCGCTGGACCATCATGCTTAACGATATGACTGATACTTATGGCACTTTTGGTACAACGACGAATTCAAACAACCTTGTAGATACAGATGACAACCCCATTATGGTACCAGCTGATATTTATTACGAAGGCAAACAGTGGTATCGAGTTGGTATCCGTTTTAAGGGTAACTCATCACTACAAACCAGTTGGCAACAAGGCGTACTCAAGTTGTCTTTTAAGTTAGATTTTGATGAGTTTGAAGACGACTACCCGCAAATAGACAATCAACGATTTTATGGCTTTAAAAAGTTAAGTCTTAAAAATAATTACGATGATGAATCACAGTTACGTGAAAAGGTCGCCGCCGATGTATTTAAAGATGCAGGTTTAGCCGTCTCTCACACTGCTTTTTATACTTTATATATCGACCATGGTGATGGCCCTGAATACTTTGGCTTATATACCCTTGTGGAAGAAGTCGATGACACGGTAATTGATACTCAATTTAGTAGTGATGATGGTAACTTATATAAGCCTGAGGATGATGGTGCGACCTTTATTGAAGGATCTTTCAGTGAAGATAGTTTTGAAAAGAAAACCAATGAAGATGATGAAGATTGGTCAGATATTTTAGCTTTATTCGACGCATTACATGATGATACTGCAACTTCCGATCCTGTTACTTGGCGTGAAAACCTTGAAGCTATATTTGATGTTGATGTGTTCTTGAAATATCTCGCAGTGAATGGCGTAATTCAAAACTGGGATACTTACGGATTAATGCCCCATAATTATTATCTTTACAACGATCCAGACACAAACAAACTAACTTGGATCCCATGGGATAATAATGAGGCATTACAGACGGGTAAGATGGGCGGCGCACTAGAACTTGATTTCTCTGATTTAGACTCAAATTCTTGGCCATTAATAGCCAAAATCTATGCTGATGACACTTATCGACAACGCTATAACCAGTATTTATCTGACGTTATTAGCAATAGCTATGAAACCAATAAGATGCAGGCAATTTATGACAGTTACTCAGCATTAATAGAGCCTTATGCCACAACAGAGTTAACAGGTTACTCATTTTTAGAGTCTGCAAATGACTTTTATCAAGCAGTTGATGATTTATCTGAACACGCTGAAAGTCGTACAGACGCCGTAATCGATTACTTAAACACGCAATAGGTTGTAGATTTTTTGTGTCATTTTTACCGACGCAATGAAAACGAAAGCAGCACTGGCTACTTTCGTTTTTGTAGCTATCAATGCAAAACCGTTTACTAGCGCACACTTTCTTATTAAAAAATAACACCTTAACAAGTCATTGACCTAAATCAAACATATTGTGACAAAGCTGAGGCACTATGCCTCTTTATTTTTTAGTTTGGTTATTTCCAATGAGTGATATCAAGGCAAACAATATAGAGCAACCGCTGACGGACGAGTGCATTTTACTTTCTACCACTGATTTGTATGGTAATATCAAATACGCCAATCAAGCCTTTGCAGATATCTCTGAGTTCACGACAGATGAACTCCACGGAAAACCACACAATATTGTTCGTCACCCTGATATGCCTAAAGCAGCTTTTGAATCCTTGTGGCAACGGGTCAAAGACGGAAAACCTTGGTTTGGTATCGTTAAAAATAAAAGCAAAACAGGCAAGTATTATTGGGTTAATGCCTATATATCGCCAGTCTTTGAAAACGGCAAAATGCATGAACTACAGTCTGTTCGACGTAAACCTTGTCGTGAACACATCAATTCCGCTGAAAAAATTTACAAACAGTTAAATCAAGGTAAAGCCCCCAGAGAAACCACAGCACCACTGCTTAGCTTTACGGGTTCACTTTGCCTTTGGGCAATCGTTATTTCTTTGATAGGGGTAGTGTCTTCGCTCTTCATGCCAACTTTGGTCGCCGCTTTTTTCATTCCATTAATGGCTGGATTTGTCATGTATTACATAACGAGGCCGTTAAAAGAACTTGAAAATAAGGCCACAAAAATTATCGACGACCCAATTGCTTGCGGGATTTTTTCATCGAGTCAACATGAGTTGGGAAAAATTGAATTAGCCTTAAACTACTTAGTCACTGAAATGGGGGGTGTTGTCGGCAGGATGGCAGATTCAGCCACCTCCATTAGCGAAGAAAGCCTGCAGCTTAATCAAACTATATCGACCACTCGTGAACGGGTTAAAGAACAAACACACCAAACCCGTCAGGCCGCAACAGCAATGGAGCAAATGACGGCAAGGTTCACTGAAGTTAATCAAAATATCCGTAATACAGCACAAGAAATTACCACCAGCCAAGAGGCTGCTAGTAAAGGTCACGATAGTATGGACAAAGTAGTCAATGCCATTGGCGAGCTTAGAAAAGAAGTGGTTCATTTCTCAACGGTGGTCAATACAATTGAAAAAGACAGCCAATCAATCGCATCGGTCCTAGGAGAGATTAAAGGCATCGCAGAACAAACGAATTTATTAGCGTTAAATGCTGCCATTGAAGCGGCTCGAGCAGGTGAAACTGGCCGTGGGTTTGCCGTTGTGGCGGACGAAGTAAGGCAATTATCAATTCGCACCAGTGATTCCACATCAGAAATTGAACACATAGTCACGAACTTTCAAAAAACCACAAAGGAAGCGACTCAAGCAATGGAGTCAGGTCAATTGCAAGCCGATTTATCAGTATCCTTAGCAGAAGAAGCGGATGACACTTTTGCTCAGCTCCTTAACTCAATTAATCGCATACACGAAATGGCTGAGCTTAACTCTTCAGCCATGAACCAACAAACAGCGGTCGCAGAAGAAATTAGCCAATCTATTTTACAGATAGATGAGATTTCAAACCTGACCTTAATTCAAACCGATGACACCCAAAACAAGTGTGAACAAATGAGCCGATTAGCCAATAAAACTCGTCATTTATCGAGACAATTTTGGACGCAAACAATCGAACGCACCAAATAAATACCTCCAATATTACCCAAAGCGTCATAACCTACATGTTGATTATGACGCAATCTTGCTCAACACTGATTAACTTGCCTATGTATGCAGATGACAAGAGATTTAGCGGCTGATTGACTATTATGCCCTCTTTCTGGTTGTCATTTTTTCCTGTTGTGACAGTTTATTTTTTGATAAGACTTTTTAATTTTAAAAATGCCCTAATATCATATATACAGTTAACGTTAAGCCATGCTTATAAAGCCGTTTAAAGCGATTCAAAGTGAGGATACACAATGACAAACGAATTTATTCCACCTAAAAAATGGGTAATGGAAGAGGAAAATGGCGGCAAGTTTGCCAGTATAAACCGTCCTGACTCTGGTGCGCGCTATGATAAAGATTTACCGGTTGGGAAGCATGCACTACAGCTTTACTCTATGGGCACCCCTAACGGCCAAAAAGTCACGATTATGTTGGAAGAGCTGTTAGCCGCAGGGATCACTGACGCAGAATATGATGCTCACTTGATTAGTATTGGTGATAGCGATCAATTCTCATCAGGTTTTGTTAGCGTTAATCCAAATTCAAAAATACCGGCGTTATTAGATAACAGCACCTCAACGCCTATTAATGTATTTGAGTCTGGCGCTATTTTACTTTACCTCGCTGAAAAGTTTGGCCGCTTCTTACCAACAGATTTAGCAGCTAAAAGCCAAGTCATGAATTGGTTGTTTTGGCTGCAGGGCTCGGCTCCTTATTTAGGTGGCGGTTTTGGTCACTTTTATGCTTACGCCCCTGAAAAGTTTAAATACCCTATCGACAGGTTCTCTATGGAGGCCAAGCGTCAACTTGATGTACTTGACAAGCAATTAGCTAAACACCGCTTCTTGGGTGGTGATGAGTATAGTATTGCCGATATTGCGACATGGCCTTGGTACGGAAATTTGGTGCTTGGAAACCTATATGAAGCAGCAGAGTTTTTAGATGTTGAAAGCTACCCTAACCTAATGCGCTGGGCAAAAGACATTGAACAACGTCCAGCTGTCACGCGAGGCAGAATCATTAATAGAACCTGGGGAGAAGAGTGGGAACAACTAGCGAACCGTCATAGCGCCGAAGATATTGATAATGTGCTTAAACGTCAGCCATAACACCCACAATTTCTCAATCCATTGGTAGACCACTCAATTTTGATAATGTGAGCCTATACCTTTGATATGATTCACTCCCATTGGGAATGAAGTTTGATAAAGCGGTAGGCACACCATCAAGTGCTTATCGCATTATTGCTAACCAACAACCACTTTACCGATTAATCACTTTCAAGCTTTTTCCAACAACATAAGCACGTCGGCTGTACGTCTGGCGGTAAAGTAATGATAAAACCACAATGCGGGCAAAAATCCCCAATATTTAAACGGACATAAGATTGTGTTTGCTTATACATCAGCATCGCTCTTCTTTTCGATTATATTGAGGTGAATACATCGCCATTAACTGTGCTTCTACAGCGCCCCTTACACAAACAGGCTCACCATTTAGCGGACTAGGTACAGTTACGTTAGTCGCAATCCATAGCTCCATATCACGTATTAACTCCTCTTTAACTAACCTGCCAGCCGTACCATGTGACCAAATACGTTTTCCGAGTAGACCACTCTCGCCGACATATAAAACCTGATCTCCTTTCTTGAAAAAATACACCCCCGAAATGTCTCTTGGTAACAGAGAAAACCAATGCTTTCTTGTTGCGTACTCATTACCCTCAAAGTCATATAAGCCATAAGTTTCGCTATTACGATTAACAAGCCATGCTTGAGATAAACTGATATTAGCGATATGAGTAAATGTAATACTGCCCATTTTAAAGGTATTCATCGACGACCTCAGCGCAGTTAAACCCCTGGTACATCTGGCCATCAGGCCTCAACTTCGAACTTGTTACAGCATTATCACTAACAAACTTGGTATAAATTGTATCTACTCTTTTAACAGGCTTACCAAATAGCACTCGAGTATTTCCTCCGATAGCAGATACCAGTCGACTACCTAGCATCTGATGTTCTTCAGTTTCTATCTCATCTAATATGGCCTCAACTTGATAAGCCACTGGAATTTTACGGTTTGCATTGATGACATAAACCCAATCTCCTTTTGAGATTGAACAAAAGTCATCCCAGCCATGTTGGCCAGGTGCTAAATCGAAAAAAGCATTGTTACCAAGCGATGCATATATTTTTCGGTGTGGACGATCAGCAATATTTGATACAAGAAATTTTCGCATAATGAACAAAGGCACTTAATACACATGTGTATATACTAATTAAGTTTCCTCACAAAGTAAACCGTACTAAGTACCTTTATTATTCATTGCAATATAGATCATATTCAATTAACACTAATCATAACGACTTTATATTGATTTCATTGAATTTTAGGCGCAAAGTTAACTATGTAAACCAGCTAAATAGAACGCTTAAAGAGTAAAAAGCGCACACTGGTAACACAGATAAAAGCAAAATTGCGCCAGTACTATCAGCACCTTCATATGAGGTAAATATGAACAAGCTATTAATACTTAGAGCAGTGACGGGGATTTATGACACCTTCAGCCTCTGCAAAAGCCCCCACTTTAATACCAGCCAACTAAACTTGTTAGCGACAGCGAATCGCCTCATCGCTGCATGCTTTAACAGCAAAAGTCCAACTAAGGCTAAAGTCAAAACAGTAAGCATCATCATTTGTTACTTATTTAACGGCATTGTTTTTAGCGTACATGCAACGGATGAGCACCTTGACAGTACAAGGCATCTTCAAACGATTTCCCCGCTTAAAACCGCTTTGCATTTGGAGACTTATTTAGGCGGACATAGTACAAATTTAGCTAACAAAGCCGCACTTTCGTTTAAGTTTGGTCAGAGAAATAGTCAGCATGTTTGCCATATAACCACAACAGAAGAGCATTTAATGCAATCCAAAAATTTACTGGAAAACATTAATTTAAGTGAAAAATATTTCTTCTTTGACTGTCAAATTGATAATGATTTTTATGTATTATCTAATCAGTACCGTACTTATGCCCAAGTAATAATTAAGCAACCTGACATCAACTTTCCAATGTCGATGCATATAGAGGCGAAACTTGTCACAATTGATGGCAAGCTGCTCAATGTCACCAGTGGTGATATCTCACTTAAACGGAAATAGCTCACATGGAATTTGACACAATAAGAGATTATTTACTGACTAAACCTTTTGCTACAGAAGACTTTCCATTCGGAGAATCTACTCACGTTTTTAAAGTTCACTCGAAGATGTTTGCACTAATGTCATGGCGAAATGATGCTTTGATGGTTAATGTAAAGTGCGATCCTGAAGACTCATTCGCCCTAAGAGAGATATTTAGCAATATTACGACGGGATATCATATGGACAAGAAACATTGGATTTCTATCTATTTACAGTCAACTGGGAGTGATAAATCTAAAGAATCTCGATTAATTCCAGATGGCGAGGTATTGCGCATTATTGATAATTCATACCTATTAGTCGTCGACAAACTTCCTAAGAAGCATCAAACAGCCATCAAACTGCTTTTATAACGAACAAGTCAAAGCCTTTTATAGGATTTGAGCAAGACTATTTTTCAGAAAGCAGAGCTGTGTGCACGATTTTTTCGATAGTATTGTCTTGCTCACCCAAGAACTGACAACCAAACTCCACGCCATTTTCGAATAATTTAACATTACACACTCTGGCTTTAATGGTGAGGTTTTCTTGTTCTGTAGCCTCTATCACGATTTCAATCTGCTCTCCCTCTGTTAACTCATCTTTTCCACCTTCACTAACTTCAATATGACAACCTGAAAGTGAAACATCGGTGATTTTAACTTGCCATTGGTTATCACTTAAAGCGATATTGGCAGTTAAATCTGTCAACACACGTTTGGTCGAACGTAAATTGTGAATAACCATATTATCTGGGAAATTCAATACCATAATACGAGATGGCTGACTCAAGGTTTGTTTGATTGTTGAAATAAATGCGATTACAGATGCCTCATGACCTTCCACTAAACCACGAACAGTCACTTGTGAGCCCTGAGTAATGTACTGGCTGTAGCCTCCCAATTTATTTGCATCTGGAAATTGAATTAGTATGAATTGTTCAGGTAGATAACCGATAAAAATGGTACGAAAACGCCCTTTTTTACCTGCAGGAGTCACAATATCAATATTGACAGGCGTACCAGCCAATAAGTATTTAAATTCTTTAGACAACCCCTCTTTAGTATTGATTTGTTTTGTGGTCATTTTACCTTCCCTGAACCTTTTATTTCCCAATCAAAGATTAGCACAAGATTTAACATACACAACAGTGAGTTAACCTTAATTAAATGTTATTCATGTGCTTGCACCTCTTGTATCTAGAGGTCTATGGTGAATATCACAAGGTTAAGGTTTTTGATGTAAAACATAAAAGACATTGCACCAAACCTGAATATTGACGGTCGTCAGATTCAGTCGCCTCAGCCGTTGACATAAGGTAACGGAGTTAACATATGAGAAATCTAGAATTATTCAGCACAGCATCTATCGATCACTTACTTTGGTCTACCAGCACTGACTCACCCAGCTTAGACTCTCCAGCGTTAGACGTATTTACTGACTTTGATGTAGCACGTCCTATTGTCGTTGATGCATCCACCAGCGCAGTGGGCACAGCAATAATCATGGAACAAACCCATGCATTTATGAGATTAGTTGTTGATAAGAACAATAAATTTTTAGGGGTGATAACGCTGCAAGAATTGTCTGACCATAATTTATTTGTTACCGCGAAAAAGCTAGACCTTACTGTAGATGAGCTTTTAGTCACAGAAGTGATGGTGCCAAGAGAAGAGCTACAAGCGTTTGACTATCAACAAATTTCAACAGCCAAAGTCAGTGATATAGTCAGGCTTTTGCAACAAAATAATTTGCACCACATGCTAGTCATCGATCATGAATTGCATCATATCCGAGGGCTGATTGCAGCGAGTGACTTAGCCAGAAAACTCAATATGCCAATAGAAATACATCAACGGCCTTCTTTCAGTCAAATTTTCTCTAATGCCCATTAATGATTTTGCCTAAACGATATAAATCACGGAGCCACTTACCTGAAAATCTCAGGTAAGTGACGATAAACCTGATTGAATATACGCAGAAACTAGCCTTGCTGTGTTAGTTGGCTTTCTTGTTCAGCAATCTGATTATCGAAAGCAACACACTGATTTTTACCATAAGTCTTAGCTTGATATAGGGCCAAATCCGCTTTTTGAATAATCTCTTTCGCTGAGGTGAAGTTGCTAGGTATGCAAGAAACAAAGCCTAAGCTCAAGGTGACGATTTTACTTTTAGATCTTGGGTGCGGGATGCCGAGTTCGGCAATTTTCAAACGAATATCTTCAGCGAGTTGCGACACACTTTCTTGCTGTCCGTAACAAATAATAGCAAACTCTTCACCGCCATAACGGCATACCACATCGGTTGAACGCACACATACGTCAGCTATTGCTTGCGATACTTGTATTAAGCATTGATCTCCTTGGTAGTGGCCTAAGAAGTCGTTATAAGCTTTAAAACAATCAATATCACACATGATTAATGACACTAATTGTCGCTCTCTTCGTGCTAGATTGATAATAAAGTCCAATTGAGAATCGAACTCTCTGCGATTGTTCAGCCCTGTTAATGCATCAAGCTTTGAAAGCTTAAACAATTTAGCACTCGTACGTTCACGCTCAATAATCCCAAAAAGTAATTGTGCATTTCCGCAATCGTCTCGAAGTATTGCTCTCGCTTTACTCGTAAAGTAAAGGATCTCACCTTGGTTAGCGTCATAATAAGGAAATCGATTATGATACTCATCGATATTACCTAACTTCAAATTATGGTAATCCTCAAAAATTTGTTGCGCTTTTTCTGAATCTTTTAAGGCAATATTCTTGTTGTAATCACCAGCTATAGGACAAGTTTTACTAACAGAATGCTGAATAAGTTGAGGGTCTAAGGAGAACATCTCTTGCATGATTTGATTGCAATAGAAAATATTACTGTCTTGCTCTAAGTCAATGAGCCACCAAGATACCCCAGAAAAGTTGAGTAACTCTTGATAAAGTTGGTAATACTTTTTAATCCGTTCATTAGGAAATGTCATATTCAACTAGCCACTTTAAAAAGCTAATTAAGTCGTCAATTCAATGACTAACTTTCCCTTTAGCATGATTATTTAATTGTAAATCTACATTGAGTATAGACCTTGTTGAAAATACTGCCTGTCACGACAAGACTCCACACGATCCAATATGATAATTAATGAATGAAGTTTTAATAGCTGAAGACCCTAATCTTTTTGAAATGCTAAACCAGAATGATGATAATCACTGAGCATAGAGATAGCATCTCGAGTTTACTCAGCAATCCAAGTTTGAGTAATAATGGGCTTAACATCTTTTACAGCATCTAATAATTGTTCAAAAGACTCATATTCAATATCAACCCATAACTTAACTTCAAACGTCGCACCTTTTGTTATCATCCCTACTCCTTTAGGCGTGCCAGTCATAACTATGTCGCCATCTTCTAACGATAAAAACTCAGAAATTGCGGTGTGAATATCAGATACCGAATACATCATTAAGTCACTGTGACCAAATTGTACTATTTCGCCATCAATAGTGAGTTGAAAACAGAACTTGGTATGATTATTTATAAGAGGAAGCGCAACAAATTCACTAAACACTGCAGAACCATTAAAGGCTTTTGCGCGCTCCCAAGGCAGTTGTTTAGCTTTGAGTGTTGACTGCAGTGCTCGTTTAGTTAAATCAAGGCCCACTCCAACGGCAGAGAATTGTCCATCTTTAACCATAAAACACAACTCAGTTTCAAAATGTATAGGTTCTTGATGAAACGAAACTAAGGTGTCAGAAATTGACGAGTTGGGTTTTAAAAATACCACCATATCATCCGGCACTTCATTGCCAAGTTCATTGATATGATCGACATAGTTTCTACCAATACAAATAATTTTTGAAGGCGTTAATCGCTCCTGACCTGAACTTGAATAAACTGTTTTTAACATTACGTCATACCTCAAGATAGCAATGACAAACTAGCTTATTGATTAAATACCGATTAATCAAATACCTTGTTGATATTAAAAATCTTTTCTAGGTGCAAAAATAATCGAATGGCTTCACTCTACAGCCTACTAATCTACCAACTAACTAACCAACTTAGCGACTTAGCGACTTAGCGACTTAGCGACTTAGCGACTTAGCGACTTTAGTGAAATATAGACTGCCTTGAGTTTGACAAATGTAGATACCAAAAAGCCACTGATTGAATATAAAAGTTCAATCAGTGGCTTTTAAAGTAACGATGACCATTACAATAACAATTACAACGACATTATTGATTATGCGTAAGTCGATATAAACTCATCTAAATGCTCGTTGGCAATTTCAATATCGTCGCCAACAAACTGTGCAATATGAAACAGTGCTTCGCCTTCATTTGCGACAGGGATATTACTTAAGCCAATAATAATGCCATCGGTCGGTGATTTAAGTTCTGACAACTCTCCACCTAAAGGGTTTACTACATTGGCTAATACACACCCTTTACTGACTCTTGCGCCAATTTTACGCTTTATATTCACTAAACCATCTGATTCACTTCGCAGCCAATAACTGCGACTAGCGTTGATTGAAGCTGTCGGCTTAAGCTTACTGGTTAACATGCCTAAGTGACGCATCACATTAAGTACACCTGTTAAGCCAGATTTAATCGATAACTCACTAAACCTTAGAGCTTCACCTGCTTCATATAAAATACATGCGATGCCTTTTTCATTAGCGTAGCCACGCATCGAGCCTTTTACGGATTTTGAGTCCATAATCACCGGAGCCCCGAAAGCCGTTGCCATTGCCATCATAACTTCATCATCAGTATCACAACGGATCTGCGGGAAGTTATCACGATGAATAGCACCAGTATGCAAATCAACAATATGCGTTGCTTTAGACATCAACTCACTTGAAAACAAATGCGCTAAACGGCTCGCTAATGCACCTTTTGCACTCCCAGGAAAGCAGCGGTTTAAATCACGCCTATCTGGTAAATAACGCGATTGATGAATAAAACCAAACACATTAACAATGGGTACAACCATCAAGGTTCCTGTCAGTGTTCTGATGCTGATTTTATCGATTAAGCGTCGACAAATTTCTATGCCATTCAGTTCATCACCATGAATAGCTGCGCATACTAATAACACTGGCCCAGGTTTCTTACTATGGAACACCTCAACATGCAGCTCTAAAGGCGTGTCGTTATACAATTTTGCTGCGGGCAGTTTGATACTGGCACGGGTGCCAGCATCAATACTAAACTCACCAATTGTGAACGCTTCACGCTTAGGCGCCATCAACCCATTCCTTTGGTTTTGGTGCTTTTGGCTTTGGCATTTTTTTCAATAAATTGAATAATTTTATCAGCGACATCAATACCCGTTGACGTTTCAATTCCTTCAAGACCAGGCGATGAGTTCACCTCCATCACTAAGGGCCCATGCTTTGAGCGTAAAATATCAACACCCGCTACATTTAGCCCCATCGTTTTAGCTGCACGAACCGCTGTTGAACGCTCTTCTGGGCTTAACTTAACAACAGTGGCTGAGCCACCACGATGCAAATTAGAACGAAACTCGCCTTCTGCCCCCTGACGCTTCATTGCCGCAATGACTTTATCGCCAATCACAAAACAACGAATGTCGGCTCCACCCGCTTCTTCTATATACTCTTGCACCATAATATTGGCTTTTAAGCCCATAAAGGCTTCAATAACACTTTCTGCCGCTTTACGGGTTTCGGCAAGTACCACACCAATCCCTTGAGTCCCCTCAAGTAGTTTAATCACGCACGGTGCGCCGCCAACCATATCGAGTAAATCAGGCACATCTGCAGGCTTGTTCGCAAATCCTGTCACAGGTAAGCCAATGCTTTTGCGAGATAACAACTGCAATGAGCGTAATTTATCCCTTGAACGTGAAATTGCCACAGATTCATTCAATGGAGACACGCCCATCATTTCAAACTGACGCAAAACCGCAGTACCATAAAAGGTTACTGATGCGCCAATACGAGGTACAACAGCATCAAATGTCGGTAATTCTTCACCGCGCATGTGAATACTAGGAGCCATCATATTGATGTTCATGTAACACGCTAGCGGGTCAATGATTTGTACTTCGTGACCACGCGCTACCGCCGCTTCTTGAATACGACGAGTAGAATATAAGTCTTTATTTCTAGACATAATTGCAATGCGCATAACCTTAAGCTCCTGTTAAATGTGCTGCAGATGAATCCACTAGAAAACGCCCTGCCAGTGCTCGGCGACCTAAAAGCATTCTAAACTGCATGTTGTCACGCTGTGTCAGCGTAAGTTCAATATCAAACTGCGCATCGCCAATAATAATTGGGGTTTTAACCACGTAGCGATTAGTTATGTGACCGCCAGAATCTTTTACGTGGCGACGATCAAAAACCGCAAACTCTTGCACGATTTCTCTGTCTGATTCTTGCTCAGGGTGGATCCAGACTTTGATCCAGTCTTGATCTTGTTTAATAAACGGTTTAATTCTAAATGCGTGTAAACATGACGTCTTAGCACCGGTATCAACTTTCATATTAACCCGTTCATTGCCAAGTTCAGGAAACGTCGCCCATTCACACCAGCCAAGAATTTTTAATGCATTTTTTGTCATGTTTAAGCCTTTTTCACAAAACCTTATTTCGCTAAATATCGTTAAATTGAGAGGCATAAAGGAATTAATAAGACTGCTTTTGACAATATTGCAGCCATATAAAAGTATCAACTTTAGCCAAAACAACACTTTAATTGAGTTAATATCACGTTAAAAACTTACTCTCAATCAGTTTGGAAGCGCATAATACTCCTAAAGTTTAAAAATACTACAAAAAAAATCACAAAATATAAAAAAACTCACCAACAACAAGTAATAACCTTATAAGCACTGCATTCTCAAACAGCTAAAAACAACAATTAACTCTATATAAAACCAACAAAAACCGTAAAGTAAATGAAAATTGACGTTTTAACACACAAAACAGTTTGTTTGAGACAAGTTTAAAAGATGATTATAAGTTAACCACTGAACTTTGTATTATTAGTAATCAAATAAGTCCTACATTCCAAGCTGAGTTTTTTAACATTATGAATTAAAGATAGTAGTCTTTTGTGGCACACTTTGGACTCACCTTTTTTAGGATCTGTTATGTATACTCAGCAAAGTTTTGACTTCTTAACCCTCCTTGCCAATAACAACGATCGCGAATGGTTTAAAGCAAACCAACAAGATTACGAAGATAGGGTTAGAACGCCGACGTTAAAGTTTATTGAAGCCATGCAAGGACCAATCTTAAATATATCACCTCGCCTCACTGCCGTGCCTAAAAAGGTAGGCGGCAGCATGATGCGACCACAAAGAGACAGTCGTTTCAGTAAAGATAAAAGTCCTTACAAGTTAAATGTTGGTATTCAATTCAGACACTTTCAGGGTAAAGATGTCCATGCGCCAGGGTTATATTTACATTTAGCCAATGACGGTTGCTTCCTCGCTGCAGGTATTTGGCACCCTGAATCTAAAGCCTTAAATGCAATTCGCCACTGTATAGATGAAAACCCAAATGGTTATAAAAAGGCATTGAACACATTAGATAAAGCTGGGTTTGAGTTGTCAGGTGATACCCTAGTAAGGCCTCCTCGAGGTTTTGATAAAGAGCATCCGCTTATAGAAGAATTAAAACGCAAAGATTTTATCGCCATTAAACCAATAACGATTGAGCAGGTTTGTGATCAGAATTTTGTAGAGTACTGCGCCAAAGAGTTCGAGAAAACGACGCTATTGATGGGCTACCTTTGTTTCGCTCTCGATTTAGACTTTTAGTTGGTTTCTTAATTAGATTTCTAGTTAGCTTCCTAGTTATGGTTCTAGAAAAATTAGGCTTTTAAAAACTACACTCTTATTAAGCTTGGACTATATAGACTCCAAGCTTACAAACCTCTAAATCAACTTCTTATGATTTGGTAAACCTCCTTCCCAAATAAATTATTTTTAGGGACTACCGGCGTGTATTTCACTCTTAACTCGAACAGTCTTCAATTATTATAAAATCATTTATTCACTGTACCTTTTTCGCTAAACAACCTATATTATTCAATAAAATGCCAACAAATAAACAACAAACATCCCCTTGAACTCGATGTACTGACAAGGCTTGCTGATGATGAATAAACGCCATAAAAATGTTGCCATTAAACCGCTCAGAGGCTTACTTCCCTTAGCCGTACTCATTGCAGCCTCGTTAACTCTTTTTAGCCAACCATCAACTGCCGCATCTGCCCATGTAAAATCTTCTGTAAACCGAAGTGAAACGCCTGATACTGGCGCCGAAAAGCTGCTTTTACCTTATGTTTTCAGTACGGATTCAATGGGCGTTAATATTGGCCTGGGTGCTATGGTCAGTGGTTATTATCAAGAACAGATGACAGTCGGCGGAACCGTATATGGTGGCGATGTCAGTTATGGTGTAGGCGGCGGGGTTTGGAATTATAAGCTCCCTAAGACTGAGCGATTTTATTTAAGTCTTGTTGGCTTTATGGGTTACTACCCGCAGCAAAAAGCTTATGCAAGTTCAGGTGATGGATACACTCCCCCAGGCACACCATTACCTGGCAGTAATGATTCCTCAACCGAGCAATTTCTACAAGCTGACGGCTCATCAAACTGGTGGGATATCAAGCTTGAATATGCTTTACCCATTGGCGCAACCAAAGATAAAGGTCGCGTAACTTATGAATTAACTGGAGGATTATTAACTTCATAGCCGACTGGCGGTAAAGTATGGAACCCACTTGAATCTGGTGCCACTGTTGCTGTTTTAAAGCAATTTAATCGTTATGAAAGTTATGAGTTTGATGACGATGAACTCGATGGTGCTGTTCACGCTATTGAGCTAGGACTGCTCTACGACAATACCGATTTTTCAGTTAACCCAAGTTTTGGTAGTAAGCAGTATCTATCAATCTCACATGATGCAGGCTGGTTTGAGTCTGAACAATCTTGGACTTTTGTAGAATTTGAAGCCAGTAAATACTTTTCATTTGGGCAATCAGATTACGCATCCCAACGAATTTTGGCGTTGAACTTTTGGACAGGTTACTCCCCTTCTTGGGAACTTGAATACGATGAGCAAGGTGGTAGAAAGGTTAATAATAACGCCCCATACAGTGAGGGCGCTTCATTAGGCGGCTTTTATAGAATGCGTGGCTTCGAAAGTAACCGTTTTCATGATAAAGCATCTATCTACGCTACCGCAGAATACCGCTACACCCTTAAATATAACCCCATAGAAGATGTAAGCTGGCTTAAATTTTTACGTTTAGATTGGTTTCAACTTGTGGGTTTTGTTGAAGCAGGACGCGTTGGTGAATCCTATACCGCCGATGAATTGTTAACTGATATGAAATACGACTATGGCGTGTCTTTACGAGCATTAACCGCAGGGATTGTAGTCAGGCTTGATGTTGCAACATCTGATGAAAGCACTAATGCTTGGGTCATGGTTGATCACCCTTTTTAATGTCATAGCTACTTTTATATCATAACAGCTGCCCTTTTAAAGAGGGCAAGCACACTGTTTGTCAATGAACACTTATACATATTCAACCAAAATTAAAGACATGCTAAAATAGGGCATTACTTTTTAGATTACAAATATCCTTTGTGATCACAGCCACTCTTGAGTTCGCCATGCCATCAGCACCACAATCTACCATTATCGCTAATACACCAGCAGAAAAAAGAGCGCTTAGCTACTCTACTACCATCAAAAAGCTATTTGATGAAGTACTGGACACTAAAATGCCTGCAGACAGGATTGTGGCTAATTATTTCCGTGAACATAAAAAACATGGCTCTAAAGACAGACGCGTGATCCGTGAAACTTTATTTGGGCTATTTAGATGGTGGGGCTGGCTTAAGCAATTAGGCTCACAACATGACGACCAAACGTGGTACAAAATGCTCAGTGCATGTGCATTATTAGAGCAACATAATTGGCGTAGCTTTGCTGATGCTTGGCAAGTATTTGCTGTACTTTCTGATGCTCAATTAGAGATAATAACGACTCTTATTGCCTCCGATGAGGTAGTAAACACTGACTCAGTGGTTGCGAAAAATCAGCTGCTTAATAAGCTATTTACTGACATTGAATTCACTGAAACTCAGTTGCTACCTGATTGGTTTTGGGAAGTTTGCCCTGTTGATGACCATAAAACACAAATACAGCTAATAGAAGCCATGAGCTCTAGACCACCTATTTGGGCAAGAGTACAAAGTCATGATACTCAAAAGGCACTAAATGAACTTCAGCAAGCTGGTATTGATGCATCCCTAAGTGAATTCTTTAGTGATGGCATTAGCTTAGGCAGTAAAAGCATTAACTTGAATGAAGTTAAACTATATAAAAATGGCCAGTTAGAAATACAAGATTTAGCCTCACAAGTCATTGGTAACATTTGTCAGCCTAAAGCAGATGAACACTGGTGGGATACCTGTAGTGGCGCAGGCGGTAAAACCTTACAACTTAGATCATTGATGATGCAAGATGCAGCAAAAGCAACGTCTAATGGCAGCGTAATATCATCCGACATTCGCTCTAAAGCATTAGAAGAGTTAAACAAGCGCGCTAAAAGAGCTGGTTTTAACAACATCTCAATTTCGCGTTGGAAATCAGAAGCATTACCGGTTGAAGCTAATCATTTTGATGGTGTATTAGTTGATGCACCGTGTAGTTGCACTGGTACATGGCGCAGAAACCCCGACATGCGTTGGATAGATGACAGAAGCTGTGTCGAAGACAAACCAACTCTTCAATTAGACATTCTAACTCGTAGCGCTAAAGCAGTTAAGTCAGGTGCAAGTTTAGTTTATGCCACCTGTTCTTTATCACCAATTGAAAATGAAGCCGTGGTTGAAGCGTTTTTAGCGAGTAATAAAGAGTTTACTCTTGAGACGATTACCCACCCATTTACACAGCAGCAAAACACAATGCTGACAGTATGGCCTTATGAAGCCAATAGTGACGGTATGTTTGTCGCGAAAATGGTGAAGCGATAGCACGAGAGTGTTATTTACTTAAAGTCTGATTAAAGCCTTTTTAGTTCACTTGTTACTCGTTAATTACTCAATTGAGTTATGTGGCTAAACAAGGCTTTTTATTGGTCGAGACTATTGGTCATGAAAACCAAAACAGTAAAAATAGATGTGGCTAAATTAGAGTTTTTCAACAAGCCGCTTTAAAGAGCAAGTCCAGTCAGGTGCAGTTATTCCCCAAACCTCTTTGATCTTTTGACAATCCAACACAGAATATTTAGGTCTTAGCGCTTTGGTATTTGCTTGCACAGCAAATGCCTCTGATGAAATAGCTACAACCTCAGGTTTAGAACTGATTTTTTTCTGCTGTAAAGCTTCATCCCAAATCTGCTGGGTTAACTCAAACCAAGTCATGGCAGCACTGCCACAATAATGAAATGTTCCCCAATCAGCTTGCCCTGCATCTATTGCCATCAACAGTTTAAATATCGTTGCGGATAAGTCATCGGCAAAGGTTGGGCAGCCTTGTTGATCTGAAATCATTGTTAACTGCGAATGCTGCTTAGATAACCTTAATACTGTTTTTGCAAAGTTATTGCCATACTGACTAACCAGCCAAGATGTACGGATAATGAGGTGTTGTTTTAATACCTCATTGATCAGTTTTTCACTTTGTAATTTGGTCTCGCCATAGGTATTAACTGGTTGAGTATCATCAGTTTCAAGATAAGGCGAAATTGACTCACCATCGAATACATAATCGGTCGATAGATGAATAAGTGGGATATTATGATGACTTGCCGTGTTAGTTAAATTGCTGGTACCAACAAGATTCACTTCTCGGCACAATTCAATATCTATTTCAGCTTGTTCTACATTAGTATAAGCCGCAGCATTAACGATAATGTCCGGTTTGAACATTGCCATATATCGTGACACTGAATCTGAATTACAAATATCAACATCAGATTTATTCGTTGGCTGGAGTTCGAACCTAGCACTGAGAAGTGATGAGTTTTGTTTGAAATAGGCAATTAAGCTTTGGCCTAATTGACCATCAGCGCCAACTAACCAAACTTTCACAGAACTAAATCCTTCGACATCTCACCCTTAAAAATCAAACCTTTCAGCACTAACTCTTCCAACGTCAAACCAAGCGTATCTTTGGTTGATAATATTGAGTCTTTAATCGGCCAATCTATTGCCAAGTCAGGATCATTCCAAAGCAAGCAAACTTCATGCTGAGGCGCGTAATAATCAGTGCATTTATATTCAACATTCGCAAGCTCTGATAAGGTTACAAAGCCATGGGCGAACCCTTCAGGGATCCAAATTTGGCGTTTATTTTCAGCCGATAGCTCAACACCAAGCCACTTGCCAAAACTCTTTGAGTCTTTACGAAGATCGACTGCCACATCATAGATGCTTCCCCGAGTGACACTAATGAGCTTTCCCTGAGGCTGTTGTCTTTGAAAGTGAAGGCCTCTTAGTACACCTCGTTTAGATTGAGACACATTACTTTGTACGAAAAGCTTATTAATATTCAATGCTTGCTGGTAGCGCTCTGCTTGAAAGCTTTCATAAAAGAAGCCTCTGTCATCATTAAATACTTGAGGTTCGATGATTTTAACATCCGCCAGTGATGTATCGATGATTTTCATGCCGTTACTATTACTGTTACTATTACTGCTACTGGTCTTATGACTTGTCATATGAATTGCCATGTTCTTGTGCGATAAGCATTAGATACTCACCATAAGCTGTATGCTGATGACGCTGAGCTTGTTTCATCAGTTGTTCGACATCAATCCATTGATTAATAAATGCAATTTCCTCTAAACAAGCCACTTTAAGCCCTTGACGTTTTTCTACTGTTTGCACAAAATGACTGGCCTCTAATAATGAGTCATGAGTACCTGTATCTAACCAAGCAAAGCCTCGACCTAAAATTTCAACACTCAATTGCTTTTTATTCAAATAAGCCGTATTCACATCAGTAATCTCCAACTCACCTCTTTGAGAAGGTTTAATAGACTTGGCGATACCAATAACGTCATTGTCATAAAAATACAAGCCAGTGACGACATGATTTGATTTGGGTTTTAACGGTTTCTCTTCAATATCGATAACTTGCCCTTCATCATCAAAACCTATTACTCCAAAACGCTCAGGCTCGCTTACTCTATAGCCAAATATCGTCGCACCAGATGGTTTCGACACCGCTTTTTTAAGTTGCTCACTAAAACTTTGGCCGTAAAAAATATTATCACCTAGAACTAATGCGACATTACTATCACCAATAAATGATTCACCAATTAAAAAAGCTTGCGCGAGTCCATCTGGAGAAGGTTGTGGCTCATAACTAATCTTAATCCCGAATTGTTCGCCATTACCCAGTAAGCGCTTAAAATTAGCAATGTCATCAGGACTTGAAATAATTAACACATCTCGAATGCCCGCCAACATCAGCACTGACAAAGGATAATAAATCATTGGTTTATCATAAACAGGTAACAGCTGTTTAGAGGTGCCAAAAGTAATAGGAAAAAGCCGGCTGCCACTGCCACCAGCAAGAATGATACCTTTATAAGCAGATGAGTTAATTTGTGTCATTAGTTAGCATTCACTCTGTCAAATGGCTTCAATTGATAACCTTCATCTATTATATTTTGGCACCAATCTAAGTGGGTTAAATACCATTGCACAGTTTTTCGTAAACCCGATTTAAAGGACTCTGTAGGCTGCCAACTTAGCTCTGTTTGTATTTTGGTGATATCAATAGCATAACGCACATCATGCCCGGGTCTATCAGCTACAAAAGTTATCAATTCAGCATATGATTTAAGTTCGCTTTTGCATGGTGCCAACTCATCTAATAACTCGCACACTTGGTGAACAACATCTAGATTTGTTATCTGATTCAAACCACCAATATTATACACTTGCCCTACTTTTCCTTGAGTGAGCACTTTAAATAATCCCCGAACATGATCGTCAACATGCAGCCAATCTCGCACTTGTTTACCATCGCCATAAATAGGTAAAGCTTTGCCAGCTAGGGCGTTTAAAATCATATGGGGAATGAGTTTTTCAGGATATTGAAACTGACCATAGTTATTCGAGCAATGACTCATCACAACGGGTAAACCATAGGTTCGATGCCATGCGTTGACTAAATGATCAGAGGAAGCTTTCGAAGCTGAATAAGGTGAACTTGGCTTATAGGAGGTTAATTCATTGAAAGCCGGCTCATCTTGGCTTAAATCACCGTAAACCTCATCAGTGGAGATATGAACAAAGCGAAAATTGTGCTTATCTTGCTCATTTAACGTTAGCCAATAATCTTTGGCTGCTTCTAATAACTTAAATGTGCCAACAATATTGGTCTCAATGAACGCTGAAGGACCATCTATGGAGCGATCCACATGACTCTCGGCAGCTAAATGCATTACAGCTGTAGGTTTGAAGTCCGAAAATACTTGCTTCAAAGAATCAGAATCACAAATATTACCATGTACGAAGTGATATCTAGGGTTAGTTTCTACACTCTTTAAAGAGGCTAAATTACCTGAATAACTTAACGCATCAAAATTCACTACGGTTTCATTGGTAGTGTCTAAAATGTATCGAATTAAATTTGCACCGATAAAACCCGCACCGCCAGTGATTAAAAGCATAAATGTCCTGTAAGAGCGTAAAGTGGCAACGAATAAACAACGGATTATATCAAACAAAACAAAAATGCCAGCGTAGATTACGCTGGCATTGTTAATTTTAATAGCTACATAAGCAAATTAAAGCTGATTCACAATCTGGCGATTAACCCGCAAGCTTTACCGCATCGGCAATACTTTGTGCTTGAGTTTGGGTCATTTCAGCGCAAGTAGACTCAACCATCACTCGAATTAAAGGTTCAGTGCCTGACTTACGCAGTAACACACGACCACGTTCACCCATAAATGCTTCAGCAGCTAACACTGCTTGTTTAACTGATTCAGTAGCGATAATCTCATCGGCATTATCGGCATTTAAGCGTACATTGATAAGCACCTGAGGCAGTTTAGTCATTCCAGCCTTAACATCTGCTAAGCTTTTTCCTGATTCAATCACCGCATCAAGTACTTGAAGTGAAGCAACAACACCATCACCTGTGGTTGTATGTTTTAAGCTTAAGATATGACCCGAGCCTTCACCGCCGAGTTGCCAACCAGTCTCTTTTAATTGCTCAACCACATAACGGTCACCCACTTTGGCGCGAACAAAAGGAATATCCATCTCTTTTAGCGCTAACTCAAGGCCTAAGTTAGACATTAAGGTGCCTACTACACCACCTTGTAATTCACCTTTAGCGTGTGCTGCTTGAGCAAGAATAAACAAGATTTCATCGCCATCAACTGCATGGCCATTATGATCAACAAACAAGACTCTATCGGCATCACCGTCTAACGCAATACCTAGGTCTGCTTCATGAACCATAACAGCCGTTTGCAGACTATCTAAGTGGGTTGCGCCACAACGTTCGTTGATATTAAGCCCATCTGGTTTGTCATTAATGCTAATAACTTCTGCACCAAGTTCAGCATACACTTCTTTAGCAATGTGATAAGCCGCACCATTAGCAGAGTCAACCACAATTTTAAGACCAGTCAATGATTTATCTTTATCAAATGTGCCTTTACAAAACTCAATGTAGCGACCTGCGGCATCTGATATACGACGTACCTTGCCCAATTTGTCTGAATCGACACACGTCATCGCACCATGATTAATCGCTTGATCAAGTAAATGCTCGATTTCTAATTCTTGCGCATCATTTAATTTGGTACCCGAGTTTGAAAACAGCTTAATACCATTGTCATAATATGGATTATGAGATGCACTGATCACCACACCTGCATCGGCTCTAAAAGTCGATGTTAAATAAGCAATCGCTGGCGTAGGCATTGGGCCAACGAGCGCGCAGTTAATGCCAGCCGCAGAAAAGCCAGCTTGCATTGCTGTTTCAAGCATATAACCACTAATGCGAGTATCTTTACCAATAATCACTTCTTTGGTGCCTGCTGACGCTAAAACCGTCCCAGCAGCCCAACCTAATTTCATTGCAAAAGACGGATTAATAGGGAACTCCCCCACCTTACCGCGCACACCGTCGGTGCCAAAATACTTACGAGACATTATTACTCCACTAAAAACTACAAGCTCGTGGCTCACTGCTGATGGCACTTAGCGCATAGCTAACAGCTCACTGCTCACTGCTCTTTTAAAAATCGAATGCTTAAATTCACTGCGGCTAAGTTTACCTAATTTTCAACCAAATTTAACCACATTTATTTACAGCACTTCATAGAGTTCAAATTATGTCGCCGCTACATCGAATTTCGGTGACTTACTTAGCATTAGCTAAACAACTTATCTGTAGCTGACATTGGTTGATTGTGAACATGACTCAACACGGTTAGGTAGGTCTTGCTAATCTCAGCAACTTTATAAGCGAAGGTTACAGAAGGCACTAACATTAGAGATTTTGGGGTAGGTTTTCTTGGGGTGATGTACGAATGCGCTGATACAGCAGTTAGCTATCTGTTGTCAGTTGTCAGTTGTCAGTTGTCAGTAATGAAATAGCATTAAACACACCAACAACTAACGGAATATTACTTTACAGTGATGTAGCGATGTTCAATTAAATAGTTAATCACTTGCTTGGCACAAACTTCAATATCGTTTTCTGCTGTTTTAACGTGGACTTCAGGAGTTAAAGGCGCGTCGTAATCTGAGTCGATACCGGTAAAATGTTTAATCTCACCTGCTCGGGCTTTTTTATATAAGCCTTTAGGATCTCGCTGATCGCAAATCGCTATAGGCGTATCAATAAACACCTCAATAAATTGTCCTTGGTTAAGCTGAGATCGCACCATTTCTCTGTCTTGTAAAAATGGCGAGATAAATGCCGTAGACACTATTAACCCAGCATCCACAAATAGCTTTGACACTTCACCAATACGACGAATATTTTCAACCCGGTCAGCATCACTAAAGCCTAAATCGCCATTTAAACCATGGCGGACGTTATCACCATCTAACACATAGGTTTTACAACCCAAATCATAGAGCATTTTATCTACAGCATTAGCAACGGTTGATTTACCTGAGCCACTTAACCCCGTAAACCACAACACTGCGGCGCTATGCCCATTGAGCTTGCTACGTTCATCATGGCTAACACTCGCTAGATGCCAAACAACATCAGTTGATTTTTCAGCGCTAACGTCAATAGACTGATAAGGCGTTTGTGACATGATAAATCCTTGTAATACTTAAGTTGTTAAAAAGGGAAGAAATAAGGCACAGCCAGAATGACAATAGCGCCATAAACCACACTGACCGGCAAACCAACTTTGATAAAATCGTTAAATTTATATTGACCAGCGTTGAACACCATTAAATTGGTTTGATAGCCATAAGGGCTAATAAAACTGCCACTGGCGGCAAATGCTACCGTCATTACAAATGGTAATACATCCACCCCGAAACCTAACGCTACACTGTAAGCAATTGGAAACATCAGTGCGGCCGCAGCGTTGTTGGTGACAAGTTCTGTCATGAACCAAGTTAAAAAGTAAATAATAATCAAAGCTAAGTAAACATGATTACTGTCAAAACCATCGCTTATCCAATCACCTAAAAAGCCAACAACACCAGCATTAGCCAATGCATGAGATAACAAAATAGCGGCAGACACAATTAACCAAATATCAATGGGCAGCCTACGCATGATTTCATTAACACTAATCGACTGAGATAAAATAAGACAGCCAAGTAAAATCACTAACCCTTGAAATAACTCGACCCATCCCAAAGCAGCTAACGCCACGGTAGAAACAAAACCGCCCACCGCTAACCAAGCCCGCCAACCACTTAGCCTGACTTCTGTTTCAACTCCGCTTAAAAAGATGAAATTTTTACTGATATTACGTCTAGATTTAAAATCTTCACCGACAGCAAGCACTAAAAAATCGCCCGCTTTTATGCAT
The DNA here is from genome assembly GCF_001401775.1 of Shewanella sp. P1-14-1. Classification (NCBI taxonomy): domain Bacteria; kingdom Pseudomonadati; phylum Pseudomonadota; class Gammaproteobacteria; order Alteromonadales; family Shewanellaceae; genus Shewanella; species Shewanella sp. P1-14-1. The sequence continues at coordinate 227,042 of NZ_LKTL01000003.1, forward strand.
ACCTCACCTAACTTACCTGACACTTGCTCACCATCACGCCTAATAGCCACAACAGCAGCATCGAACAAGGCTCTAAAGCCGACATGTTTCAGTGTTTTTCTAATTAAAATGCTTTCAGGTCGCACAACCACTTCAGTTAAATTAGCGGTTGTCAGTTCATTTTGGTGAGCAAAGGTTTTAAGGCCTGAGAACTGAGCCAGTTGCTCAACCTTAGTGATGTCACCAGAAAAAATTAATCTGTCATCTTGCCTAAGTATTTCACTAGGAGAAACAGGGCTGATTAAACACCCATCACGCACCACTTCAACCAAAAATAATGACTCTAAATTACGTAATCCATTGGTTTCGACAGTTCTTCCTATTAACTCAGAATGCTCAGTTATTTTGGCATCAATAAAAGTAGCCCTTACTACAATCAGAAACCGTCGTATTTTCAGGTAAAAATCGAACAGAAAATGCTAATACCCCACCACAACCAACAACCAATAAACAACCAATGGCAGTGAAGGAGAAAAACGATAACGATTGCCCTACCGTATCCATGTAAAGACTATTAATAATCAGATTTGTTGAGGTACCAATCAGTGTTAATGTTCCCCCTAAAATGGCCGCATAGGACAAGGGCAGCAATAATCGACTAGCAAAATGATGAGGGTTGTTTCGAATAGGCGAAAGCAGTGTGGCGACGACTGCAGTATTATTTAACAATGCAGAACTTATCGCCGTTAGCGAAAACAGTCGGATAAAAGTGCCCTTGTAACTTTTTAGGATTACTTTGGAGGCTATGATCCTCAATAGGCGAGTTTTTTCTAGTGCAAAGGAGCATATAATCAAAAGCACTAACGTAATTAACCCAGGATTGGCAATACTCGATAACAGTTGCTGCTGGGTCACTAAGCCTGAAGCTACTAATAGCAATAAAGTTACGCCAAAAACCACGCCAGGCCGATTCTGAAAGCGTAATAATGCCATGATAGTGGCAACAAAAATAAATACTGTAACGTAGGCTTCAAATGACATATAACAATGGTTCACGCTAAGTAAATAATAGGAATAAGAACATCACTAAAGGAGAGCATTAATCAATTATTGATGGTGAATGCACGTGTACACCTTGAATAACAGTCCCATGAAGTGCTTCATCATCATCAACAAAGGCGAAAGGATAATATTCATGACTCAACACTAACGAGTTAAGTAATTGACGGCCACTCACACCTGCCCCATAAATAATCACAGGTTCGCCATCTCGCTTTAATCCCGATCCAACCATTGACCGTATTAACGCTCTACTACCTCCAACAAACACCAGTGCAAACATAGCGTATATAACCGGAACAGTTCTAGGGAGAGAGGCATCTGTAAAATAAGATACAAATACTAAAGTGACAGTTGAAGTGACAATACCGAGCAAAATAGCCGTTATTGCTTGTAAACTCATATAACGCAGTACTGCACGATATAAACCAAGCTTAGCAAAAGCGAAAATGCTAAAAGGAATACTTGTGATAAGCAAAGCCCAGTAGTGCTTATTAAGTAACACACTGACATCATCAACTCTAACTAATAACGCAGCCCAAAAAGCAAAGCTTAGAAAAACAGTATCAATTGCGATACTCACTAACCGTTTCTGGCTTCGCTCTAAACGAAATAAACTTTGCAAAAAATCCATTTTCCGCTCCATAAACTTAAAAATCATATTGTATTACTTCTTTAAATACGTACGCCTCACCACTATACCATTTACAGGGTAATATGAATAATGCGAACAACTAGCTTAGGATATTATATGTGAGAGCATGAAAGAACACGAAGAAAAAACTTAACTTGTGCACTACTCTGGAATTGTAGGAATAAATGTGAACAAAAAACCGATGAGACACATTTTTATCGACTTTTTTGATCATGAGACAGAAAAAGTTAGCGCTAGTTTAAGTAAATCAATACTCTAGCGCTAAAATCATAATAGATAGATAGACCTATTCAACTAGGTTAACAACTAGTACTAATCTGAGCCGAATAAATCGCGAGTATATACTTTATCTGCAACATCACGAATTTCATCAACCATGCGATTTGAAACAATGACATCACAACTCGCTTTAAACTCTTCAAGTGATTTAATGACTTTAGAGTGAAAGAATTCCTCTTCTTCTAAAACTGGTTCATAAACAAAGACTTCAATGCCTTTTGCCTTTAAGCGCTTCATAATCCCTTGAACACTCGATGCTCTGAAGTTATCAGAACCCGACTTCATGATTAATCGATAAATACCAACTCTAGTTGGGTTACGCTTTAAAATTGATTCCGCAACAAAGTCTTTACGAGTCGTATTTGATTCCACAATTGCGCTTATTATGTTGTTAGGCACATCAACATAATTAGCACGTAATTGTTTAGTGTCTTTTGGTAAACAATAACCACCGTAACCAAATGATGGATTGTTATAATGATTACCTATTCGAGGATCTAATCCGACTCCTTCAATGATCTGGCGTGCATCTAATCCATGCAATTCAGCGTAAGAATCTAGCTCATTGAAGTAAGCAACACGAAGAGCTAAATAAGTATTAGAAAATAGCTTAACTGCTTCAGCTTCAGTAGAGTCTGTAAACAGTACTTCAATGTTTTCTTTAATCGCACCTTCAACCAAAAGATTTGCGAAAACTTGAGCCCGTTCGGAGCGCTCACCAACAATAATTCGCGAAGGGTGTAAGTTATCATATAAAGCACGGCCCTCTCGCAAAAACTCTGGTGAAAAAATTAAATTATCACAACCCAGCTCTTCTTTAATCCGAGCAGTATAACCCACTGGCACAGTTGATTTAATAACCATAATAGCATTAGGGTTTGTGGCCATCACATCTTTAATAACCGCTTCTACAGATGATGTATTGAAAAAATTAGTTTCTGGGTCATAATCTGTAGGAGTTGCGATGATGACATATTCAGCATTTTTATACGCATAGTCTTTATCAAGCGTAGCTTTAAAATTGAGAGTTTTATTAGCTAAGAAGTCTTCAATTTCAACATCAACAATTGGCGCTTTTTTTTCATTGAGCATTTCTACTTTTTCAGGGATTATATCAACCGCAACAACTTCATTGTTTTGAGCCAAAAGCATTGCGTTAGATAAACCAACGTAACCTGTACCAGCAACTGCTATTTTCATTTCTTTATAACCTCAATAATTTACTTCTGTGCCAGTAATAAGACATGCTTAAGAATTTGACATGTTTTATCTATTTCAGCCTCAGTCAATGTAGGATGAACCAAAAACATTATACTGGTTTCACCTAATACTAATGCATTGGGTAAACGATATTCAGGACGCCAAGGGGTATTATCAAAGGCTTTCTCAAGATAGATCTCAGAACAACTGCCTTGAAAAGCTGGCCCCCAAAAGCCATAATTTCATCCACAATACGATCACGACTCCAGCCTTCGGCTAAGTTCTCTGGCTTTACAAATAAATAATGCTTGTATTCTGCATGTTCAATATAATCAGGCACAACAACAGTTCTGACTACATTTATATCTGCCACAGCTGTGTCTATCGCTTTTGCATTTGATTGACGTTTAGCAGTCCAATCTAGCATTCGAGTTAACTGAATGCGCCCTATCGCACCTTGCATTTCAGTCATACGCCAATTAGTACCAAAGCTTTCATGTAACCAACGAAACCCTGGTGGGTGTTCTCGGTTATAAATTGCATCAAAGCTTTTACCATGATCTTTATAAGACCACATTTTAGACCACAACGTTTTGTCATTGGTAGTCACCATGCAGCCTTCACCACCAGTAGTCATAATTTTGTCTTGGCAAAAGACCAAGCACCAATATGACCAATAGTACCTACGCCCTGCCCTTTATATTTAGCACCATGAGTTTGGGTACAATCTTCAATCACATAAAAACCATGCTTTTCAGACAATGCCATAATGGCATCCATTTCAGCAGGCATACCCGCAAAGTGTACTACAATCACAGCTTTTGTGTTCGGTGTTAATACTGCTGCTATTGACTCAGCAGTAATCGTTTGGCTATTTAAGTCTACATCCGCAAATACAGGGTTCGCACCGGCGGTAACAATTGAAGAAGCGGATGCCAAAAAGGTACGAGGCGTGGTGATCACCTCATCAAGCTCTGTGCCTTTAAAAGCAGCACCTACCCCTAAGGCATTTAGAACCAAATCAAGCGCCAAAGTGCCATTACCCAGTGCAATTGCATAATCACAACCACACCAAGCCGCAAATTCAGTTTCAAAATGACGACATTCTTGCCCAGTCCAATAGATAGATAGTTAGGCCTATTAGGTGCTTTTGAAAACACTAGTTTTACTCACTAAATTCAACAACTTACATGCGCACCTCGTTTACCATGAGACGTTTATTTGTCTTAAAATGGCCATTTGAGACAGTTTACTCCTACCCTTCCCTGAGATTAAACGCGAATTTTACGCACACAAAATGCCACTAAAGCGACATTATTGATGACTATAAAATGCGTTTAAAGCCTATTTGTCATTTGGCTGAGTATCGATTTCACTCCATGCTGTCACGATTTGATGCGCAACACTTGCACATACACGCTCTGAGTCTTCACGTTCAATACCAATCCAATCTTGCTCTATTAACACCAAATACGTCGTCAGTTCATCAACTTTATACGCTTGGGCTAAGCGCATAACTTCAGTCTCATAATCTACATATTCATTTATAGTCATACTGCTAATGGCTGGTCTTCTAAAGCTGAACATGAAAATTGTTATTATAGGACGTTAAAAAGTGTCTGAGTTACACCTTACCGATCGTCATTAATTTGGGCTCAAGATATGTGTCGCTGCCAAGCTCTATTAACTTCTAATCTTTCTAAAAAAGATAGGTCAATATTTTTAATTATGTTTGAAAAATCCAAAATTGCTTCTTCATGCAATTGGTCTAAATTACAATCTTCATCAATCCCTATCACATCTGAGTGAAAGCACTCAGTCGCTCCCCAGTTTTTTAAGGGAGGAAAAAAAATATTTTCATTTGAATACTTTCTTAGGATATAGCTCTCTGTTAAGCAGGCATCAATAGAAGTACAATTTTTTATTATTTTTTTGGAAATATAAAGCCCTTCTCGTCTAAGTCGTGATTCGCTCCATCGCTGACGAAATGTCCCAGCAAACACCCCTATTTTATACGCTCTAACAAGTTGAGTTTCTACATCAGTGAACTCTATATAGTAAAGCTTTCTTGGCGAAGAAAAACCGATAGGGTTTTTCAATAAACACACTAGAGTGTGTCTTTCTTTTGCACATAGAAAACAAGATGTTTTTGCATTACAAATATTATCAATTGTTGGCCAGCTAAAATCATTAAAAGCACTTAAATCACCATGATGCTCACAAACGACGTTACAGCGGGTTTTAGCGCCTTTATAGTGACCTTTAAAATAGGGAACAAACATCCCTTTCTCTGATGCGACTATGTTTACGTACTCAAAAGCTTCTACTTCTGTCGGTGCATATATTTTTGAACATTTGGGACAATTACTGCCATAATTTAAACTTTCGAAAGTAGGTTCCCATTTATTCCCAAATTCACTACCCAAACCATGCTCTTTACATCGAACAATAGCTCGGCTTTGATTTCCCTCATAATTAATGGCCCCTTCCACTGATAATAATGGAAAGTTTTTTGTTATAAATTTATTTGTTCTTTCAATATTTTCATTCTCAGTATAAAAGGGACCTCGATTACAACGAGGACACCCTTGACCTTGAAGCAGTTTACTAATAGTCGGGAACCATTTAGCATTTAAATCCCAACGCCAACCATCTCCGTGGATTTGACAAGACACATAACATCGAGAGTGAATATTCTTAAATTTTTCAATTTTCAGCAACTTTAAATTATTACTACCTATTTTATTGTTTACTTGTTGAATGTATTCTTGTTCACTGTAACGATATGTTTTACTACACTTAGGACAGCCACTTATATTTTTACTATCACCACCAGATCTTCTTAAATGATTTAACCTTGGAGTCCAAGGAGTATTCCAGTCATTTCCCAGTCCATGAAGTTCGCACTCTATTAAACAAATAGATTTATCTAAAGCATATCCACCAATAAAACCATTCACCGTCAAAGTTGGTAAGTTGTGTTTTTTAAAATGTTGTTCTAGCTTTTTATTTACAGAATCTACAGCTTCAAGCTCTGATTCAGAATATCGCCCCGAACATTTAGGGCAACTGACACCATTTTGTCCTGATTTGCTTTTAGTTGATACGCTGCGGATGCTTGGTAGCCAAGGGGTTCCCCAGTCACAGCTTAAACCATGAATTTCGCATTCTATTAATACTTTGCTATCCCTGTTTACATAGTTCGGAATTGAGATGACTCTATATGTCTGATTTCCATCTCTTAAAAATTGATTTATAGATTCAATCATTTAATCAGGCCTTAGGTTAGTGTCTACAACACAGGGGAAACGCCAACAACATTTACTTTATAAAAATAAAATCGTGCCACTACACTATCCACTAGTGTTGTTTAAGTCAGTTACCAAGGTTCTCTAGGTATTTAACGAACGCAGTAAAATCACCTTTGTCTGCCTCCTTAAGGCAAGAGATATAAGCTTTGCGCTCTTCGCTCACTTTCTCTAGGTTGCCCTCTGCCCAGTTAATTGGTGGCTCCTCTAGCAGAACGATGCGAACTACATCGGTAAATATACGCGAGTGTCTGCCATTACCATTTGGGAAAGGATGAATCTCAACAAGCTTGTGCTGTATGCGTGCGCTGAGCTCTAGATTTGAGAAGTGTTTGAACTCTACCCAGCACTTAGCATCTTCTAAAAAGTTGTGGAGCTTGGGCCAGATTTGGAAGGGATCGCAGCCTATACTTAACTCTTTGTTTCGAATGGTCCCGGCCCAGGTCCAAACATCACCAAATAGGTTTTGATGGAGGGCAAGAACAAACTCAGCTGAGAAAATAGAATCCAGCGTTAGGCCTGAGATACCACTAACCCATTGCTGGCCTGCTAGTATATTGGATTGTTCAAGCTCGTTAAGTTGCTCTCTTGTTGTTACGTGTGGGTGTTTCAACCCTTCCATATCATCAGGATCAAGCGGTGTAGCAGCTTCTGGCTCATCAATGTTCAAAATACTTTGTATTCCTTATTTTTACCCCATAGCTTACGACCACCTGCACGCATAATTTCTTCGGCTAGTTCACTTATTAAGATATTTTCTTTCTCTTTGCTAACTGATTGCGCCTCTAGAAACATATTTTTAGATGCTTTCTTTACCTCTTCTTTCGCAAGCTTAAGCGCACGCTCTTGCATTGTGTCAGATACAGCCTTTTTAGGCTTTAGAGTGTATGAGAAGTCACAGTCTAGAGCTTCAGCTAGTTGCTTTAACTGATTTAGAGTTATGTCGCCATCAACCTCACGCCTTTCAAGGACTGAAATTCTATTTCTTGTCAAGCCAGCTCTATCTCCTAGCTGGGCGCCTGACATATCAAGAGCTTTTCTTACTGTCCTAATCCAACCCTCTTTAGGTGTTGAGGGGAATAGCGTTCCCTTAACTGCATCAACCAGTTCTCTGTACTGTCTTAAAACCGTTTTCTTAACGGGTTGTTGCTTGTGCATATTGCTTTGAAAAGAGTACATAGTAACCTCGCCCTCCATTATTCATGCCTTAAGTGTACCCAAAATGAGATACACCTTCCAACTTTACGTATTCAAATTTGATGACACAAATATGCTTTCTGTATCGAAATATTAATACAAACATACGGAGAATGTACTAAATATTGATTACAACTTGATAGGAAATGTATCACATTTAAGATACAGTTTTTGTTTTTCGTATTCACTTAAGGGTGCAGCTTATGATAAATGCATCCTAAAATTGATACAAAAAATGGTTTAACGTATTCAAATAAAATACATAACCATAGCTAGCGTAATCGGATTAAGATACAAAAGATGTAGTGGACAATGAATTCTGGCCACTACATTAGAGTCTGTCTAACCCATTTCTGAACAAAAACGCTTTACGAAGTTCTGAAAGCTTCCATATTTCAGATAACCTCAGCTATAACAATGTATAAGTATCACCTACAAGCTAGTGGCCAGTTTAAGTAATCCACTACAAATAGACTTACACAATCAATACAGAACATATTGAAGATGAACTGATTGTGAATATTTGGCGGTATCCAAATATGGAAGCAACAATGCAAAAGATTGTGATTAATAAAAATGGTGAGTACTGTATAAACCTAAGAAGTGCTCATGAGTTAGTTGAACTAGATGCTAATGACGTTATTAATCATTTAGCTGATGACACTGACCCTGTAGCAGATTCTGTGTAGCACCTAATGTCACATCACTTAGACCTACATCATTTACTTCGTCAAATGCATTTAAAGATATTGAGTTCACATCATTAATTGGTTTGTTATGTTTCATGCTTTGTCCCCTCTTTGCTACACTGATCTAATAATCTGGTCACAAACCCCGCCCTTTAAGTAACTTATATAAACCATCAATTTTAGCCTGGGACTTTATTGTCTAAAATTGGTTTTTTTAGACAGTTTAACCCCGCTCATTGCTGAGATTTAAAAGCTGAGTTGTTAACAAGTAAAGCGCAGCACATGACAGGTAATTCAGTTCACTATTGTGTGGTTTATTAGCAAATAGCTAAATTAGGTTCGGACAAGCCTATCCCTAGATATCCCCTTGTTCTGCTCATCTATAGCGCAGACAATTGTAAAGCACCAACATTTAATGCGCATAAAAATGTAAAAACTTGCTTTTTTATGCGCATTAAAGTGTAATGTGATTATATGTAAGTGCTGGAGTTCGTCATGCAAAGGTCATTACTGAATAAACTACTAGAGTGGAAAACGCGATCCGAACGTAAACCTCTGCTGATCGATGGTGCTCGTCAAACAGGCAAAACCTATCTGCTTCAAAGCTTATTGGGTAGTAAGTTTAATCGCACCTTACGGATCGACTTTCTTGAATCTCCCGAGATGGCTGATGCTTTTTCAGGTTCTCTTACACCCACAGATCTCATCTCTAATATTGAGCTACTGACAGGTGAAGAATTCGAGCCGACAACGGATCTGCTTTTATTGGATGAGATAGGAGAATGCCCCCGCGCAGTCACGTCGCTTAAGTACTTCGCTGAAAAAGCACCTCACATGTATATTGCAGCAAGTGGCTCTAATATCGGCTTGTTAGACAGCTTCCCTGTTGGCAAAGTCGAGCAGCACAACCTTCGCCCCCTCTCCTTTCATGAGTTTCTACTTGCATCTAATGAAGCCCCACTCATTAAAGCATTTGAAGGGCAGGTAAACAACGCAGCAGCACATACAAAATTATTCGACAAGCTTACTGACTACTACTTCACTGGCGGTATGCCTGAAGCGGTAAACAGTTGGTTTGCGCCAGCTAATGACAGTATTCTTGAGCGAATAGCGGCTGTGTCTCGTGTTCAAGCCGACCTAATATCCGGCTATCAGCGTGACTTTGGTAAGTACTCAGGCAAAGTCGATACTGGCTTGATTGAAGCTGTATTTAATAATGTTCCTTCTCAGCTCTCAGCGGTCATAGACGAGTCAGTCAAGCGCTTTAAGTTTAAGGGAATACATGAGCGAAAATCTCGTTACGGTGAGCTAGAAAGCGCAATTACTTGGTTAGAAAAATGCCGATTAGTATTAAAGAATTTCCCCATTGATGGCATGCCTAAAAGTCCACTCGCTGCCTATAAGAAAGATAATATGGTCAAGCTATTCCTGTTTGACGTTGGCCTTCTTAACCATATGCTAGGGATCAGCTACAAAGAGGTTAAGCAACAGGGCTTTGACTACAAGGGCTATGTTGCAGAAAACTTCGTGCAACAGGAATTAGCTGCACAAGGTATCGACCCAACGTATTCATGGGGTGATGCACGAGCTGAAATTGAATTTATTATTACTGATGATCAAGGTAGGGTTGTTCCGATTGAAGTCAAAAGCGGTAAGCGCACTAGAGCCAAGTCTTTAGTGTCATATATCACTAAGTGCCAGCCCCATAAAACAATAAAACTGACTGGTACTCAGGGCTCTCCAGCAACAGAAACAAAGAACCTCGTTGTCCCACTTTATTTCACTGAGTTTGCCGTGAAGGAATATTTAAAAAGATGAAGAAAGGTACCTATTTAGAAGCTTGGATAATGACTAATTGATTTACAGCCTTACTCTTATCATTCTAGCAATTATGCAGCGGCTTGAGTTCTATAGCTCAGGAAACTCTAGGATGGCCGCATCGTGCCAAAGCTTGCACTGCGAATATACGAAGCCAGTTTTAAATAATGGCAACATGATTTAAAACGGTAGTGTAGGCGCTTCGTTTAAAAAGTTTCTCTCGAGAAACTTTTGGCCTCTCACTATAAAGTTAGTACACAATGGCAACGGCCACCATATGCATCGTTATGTAGTGGCCAAATTAACTATCCCACTACAGTCGCTAAGTTGACAGTACCTATGAAATACGCATTTCTATACATATAAATTTAACCTGTATATATATCGCTGATTTCTATACATGTTGATACCAACGACACAATCACCTATTTATCGCAATATATGTCGATTAATTTGAGTTTTATAAACATGATTGCTTTACATGTCGATTGAATCGACATAAGCTCACTGAACTATCTATTTATGTCGATAAAAGAAGGTTTTTTAAACATGAAATGGCAAGCTGACCAAGCATACAACCATTTACCCCCGCTACCGCTAGATAGCGAACTTGGGGAGTTAGCCGAAACCTTACCCATACTCAAAGCCTGTATTCCAGCCCGTGCCGCCCTTGCTGAATTAAAGCAAGCGGGTGAACTTCTGCCAAATCAAGGTTTGCTCATCAATTTACTGCCGCTACTTGAAGCGCAAGGCAGTAGTGAGATTGAAAACATTGTCACCACTACCGACAAGCTATTTCAGTACGCCCAAGAGGACAGCCAAGCTGACCCCATGACTAAAGAGGCACTACGTTATCGCACTGCCCTTTACCAAGGCTTCACTGAACTAACCAGCAGACCATTGTGTATTACCACCGCATTAGAAATTTGTAGCACCATCAAATCTGTACAAATGAATATACGTAAAGTGCCTGGTACTAGCTTAACCAACCAAGCTACTGGACAAATTATCTATACCCCACCAGCAGGCGAGACAGTTATTCGAGATCTACTCAGTAACTGGGAGGCCTTTTTACACAATCAAGATGATATAGACCCACTGATTAAAATGGCGATGGCCCATTACCAGTTTGAAGCTATTCATCCTTTTATTGATGGTAATGGCCGTACTGGACGTGTACTCAATATTCTTTATCTTATTGACCAACAATTGCTTAGTGCACCTATCCTGTACCTGAGCCGTTATATCGTCGCTAACAAGCAAGATTATTACCGCTTATTGCTAAACGTGACCACTAAGCAAGATTGGCAAGCGTGGATCATCTTTATGCTTAATGCCGTTGAACAAACAGCCAAGTGGACCACCCATAAGATAGCCGCAGCCCGTGAGCTTATCGAGCACACCACTGAATATGTGCGCCAGCAGTTACCTAAGATTTATAGCCATGAGCTAGTACAAGTGATTTTTGAGCAGCCTTATTGCCGCATTCAAAATCTGGTCGAAAACGGCTTAGCAAAACGTCAAACTGCCTCTGTCTACTTAAAACAGCTATGCGATATTGGTGTGTTACAAGAAGTGCAATCGGGTAAAGAGAAGCTATTTGTTCACCCTAAATTTGTCACCTTAATGACCCAAGACAATAATCAGTTTAGCCCGTACTTTACGAATAGAAACTAAAACCCAATGTCACCAATGGCAAGCAAACGACTAAATCAATGAATTTGAAATGTGCAGGTAAGCTAACCTGCACTAACAATTTTACCGAATAAGAATGAGGATACTGTCAACTTATCTGAAATCGACAACTGAAGCTGTAAATTTTAGCCTTAAGCTAATTTCTGTACACAACTAACCTGCATCCATTGAGAAAAGATCTATCATGTAGAGTTCGATAATGCTTAGCTTGTAGTAGATTGCTCAGGTCTAATTCCATCGGACACTTAATGTTGAGACAGTATGGTCAATAAATTAAGAGGTCGTACTGGGTTAATATGGGCAAAGTCTCATGCGGATTGGTATTAAACGATTGGTGTGGTTTGCTAGATGGTTACTTTTGAGCCGCTTCAATATCTTTTACTCTAGCCATAAGCACCATAGGATCAAATGTGGAGTCTTTGAAACCAAATCTGGTGTAAAATTTTTTGGCAGAGTCGTCGATAGCGTGTACAAGAATGCCCGGTCCGCCGACTACGTTCATAGCATGAACAGACCTTTTGACACAGTCTTTCAGAAGACCTACACCGATGCCTTTTCCGTGATGGGAGTCATTGACGGCTAATCTTGCAAGAACAATCATTGGTATTGGGTTGGGGCTGTTTCTTCTTAGGGCTGCAATCGCGGCTTCACGCTGAACAGACCCCATAGCAACAGCGTAATAGCCAATGACCTTTGCAGTGTTAGGATCGGTGACAATATAAACTTTTGCCTTATTTCGTTGTTGACTCTTTAGTGCCTTTTTTACTAGCCAGTCATTTAGCTCCTTCCTACCACAATCAAAATCAGATAAATCATGAGTTTCTGTAAGCAATTCAGGTGCAGTTATTCCCAAGGTGATTTCCTATTCATCAACTCTACCATACCTTTATCAACGGCTGGTTCTGCGTCTAATGCTTGCTCAAATGCAGCAAAGGCTTGTTCGTCCAGAGCAAAGTCTCTTTGTGAAGCAATAACTTGGTGAGCTTGATAAAGTGCTGCTTGTTGGATAAATACAGAACGGTCAACCTTTAGTAAATTAGCCGCAGCATCAATGATATTACGAACAGACGGCTCTACTCGCATATTTATAGGTGCAGTTTTAGTAGCCATGTCAGCTCCCGTATATTAATTAGATACACATATTATTGTGTATCTATTGGATACACATAAAGATTTAACCATAGGTAGAGAGTAATAGAGCCACTATTTTAGTGGCTCTTGTCATTTCTAGCATTCAAAAAAGAAAAAGCTACGAAAACGCATAGTTTTATTATCGTGAGATTAACTTGTAGTACTGATAAGGTCGTTTGAAATTATGTTTCCAACTTAACAACAAAGCTATGCAAAAATAATTCACCCATAATGAAATTCAAGCCAAACATCTCTGATTAGGCCGCTAAAATCACTCAACCACTACTAACTTATGTCAAAACCCAAGCTTGATTAACCTATCTATCGCTTGCTTTGTATAACGTCTGGCGAGCAAGTCTAAATATGCTGGGTTTTGTGTTTTAGGTAAAAAATCATCCATAAAAGTTGCAGGACGAATTAACGACAGTGTTTGATTATTTTTACAAATGAGATCAACGGTTGGTGCCCCATCATAATCCACACCATAAATAATATACGTTGCCGGTGTTTGTGCATTTAGATAATCATTAAGCTCAGGGGATAAATCATTTAAAAAATCCCGCATAACACAACGAGCCCTAGAGGATTGCTTATTATTACTTTCATTATTAGTGGCAAACTCGACTGACACATAACCCTTTTGATTGTCGCATTGGTAAGTATTGAGTTGCAGTTGGTATGGATACCGCTGCTCAATCCAGCTGTTCACATTTTCTTCTACTGTTGACAAAATAAAATGCATCGCGGTATACAAGGAGCCATAATAAAAAGTGCCATCAATATAAAGCCTCACCCAATCACCACAAAACTTGCTGATGTATTTATCAGGCGCCTTTGCGATATATTTTGGGGTCTCCATTTCTGCTAATATCGCGTCATCAAGGGATTCTTGATATTGCCAATAGGGAATATCATAACTAAGCAAATCAGGGAAATCACAAATATCCCTCTCAGGTCGAAAGGGTTCATTCATGGTTAAGTGGTCTTTGCCTTTTACATACAGCTTTTGGCATTCGGCAATATACTCTTTCTTCTGCACATCGCTTGCTTCAAGGTACACATTATCCGCATCATCACTATTAAGGCTCGCAATGCCAGGAAAGTATGCCTCTAAAATCTGCTGCTTTTTATATTCTAGGTCCATCATATTTCCCCCCTAATGTGCAGAACGTTAAAAATTCCCCAAATTTAAAACATGGTTCATAACAGCTTCAAAGTACTATGCTCCCCTTCCAATAAAAGCGAAAGTGGTGTTTGACCGTTAAATAATAAGTGCTGATTTTTCATTGTCATGAAGCCGTAAACATTATCTGGATTTGAAAAAACCTGTCTTAACCCGCCATGGATATTCAAAATGTAGCTTATACGTATGACTTGATCTTGAGTTAAGTCACTTTGATTAGCGGCGCTGATGTCGTCTTTATTCTTAAAGCAAAGTAAGACTGATATTTGATTTTCATTACAGCCCCATTTATCAAGTATTTTTAAAACGGCCTTAAGTCCGACTTTAAAACCTTTCTGTGTAAGCTCCATACCAGCCTCCTACAAAAAACCAAAAACATATTCTTGAAAACTTAAGCGACTAATAATCACAAAAGTAAACTTGCTAAAAATAGAATAATAATCAAAAAACACTGTTGATTTATAAACCAAACAACTGTATAAATCAACAGTGCAAGTAATTAATAACTAAATAAATGCATCTAAAAATAAGGACATAAGATGACTTAGGAGAATATTGTTATGCCAAAGACAAAAAAGTTGCCGCTAAACTCACTTGAATGGCACCAGCATCCAAAGCTCACAACTTTGTTGTCTGGCGATTGCCATCAGCTATCGACGCTTCCCGATCTTCAGTTTATTAGCTTTGCACAACTGCAGAGTATTCTTGATTCCTGCCCAATCCCTGTAGTGAAAAGAGCAAAAGTTGATGCTTATTACTTATTGGCTCCAATGCCCATCTTAAAACAGCTACTTGGTCATCCTGATTCCCATAAACTAACAGCATCATTAAATATTTATAGCGAACCCGAACCGACATTATCCACCCTAGCCTTAATTAAACCCGCATTGTTTTACCAAAAATATAAACGACTTCCTGAGATATTGCATAGCCGACTTGATAAAGCAAAATCAATGAACTTAGTCACTCCAAATAAAAATCAAATAAGTCAGCTAGCCCAAATATCTCCTTCTGCTTTTCGTAAAATAACCCACTCACAAGGGGGCAGCCATGGGTAAGTCGAGTTCTATCGCCAAAAAAAATCGCCAACGAAACGCCGGTGGAGTGATGCCCGACCCCATCAAAATTGCAACGGCGCTCATAAAGCTTTTTAGCACGTTGAACAATAGAAACTATAAAAAAGTGAACAAAGAAAAGTTTCTCGTCGTTATTATCTATTTATGGCTCACTCAACGGCTAACAAAAGATAAGACCAACGATAAAAATGCTAAACCCGCCGATTTTTTTATCCCTGACTGTATTCGTGTAACAGGCAGTGAAGAGTGCCAAGAACATGCTTTTAGAACGGTCAAAGACGGTAGTCACTCTTGGGCTGAATATGCTCAACCCTACCCCACAAAACAAGGTGAAGTATTTCTCTGGCAACCAATACCTAAAGGGTTAAATGCATTGTTTAGGCCGTTTATTTCAAAACAACGATATAACACGCCTTGGCTATCAAGAAGTGAGAAAAATTTAATTATTGAGATACTGACTAAAAAATGGAGAAAATCAACATCTGTTATAGGATTTCCAAGCGCAAGAAAAGACAAATTATTCAATTACTTCACAAATTGCATTCTGGTTGATAATGAGCTTTCAAGCACGAGTAAATATGTCTTGCTACGAGAGCACAAATTGCACCACCGAAACGCCAAAGCGTATCAATCAGAAGACAGTGATCGGATCCGCTATCGAATATATCAGGCGCACGAACGTTATCTAGAGCATATTTTTACTCAAGTAAGGTTGTTCAATTGGGAAGCGATGCTTTCAATTAACTCCTCAAATAAAGAACAAAAATCAGAACTCTACTTAATCAATAAACACCGAGGGCAATCATTGCCAGATGAACTCATCGAAGAAGGCAGAATTGCCCAACTGCGTAAAATACAATACCAAGGAGGGACTGAGGAAAGAGCTGATATTCCGATCCAAATAGGCAGCTCAAGAGTACTACAAGAACATGAAGTCACTCATTTTTTTGCTTCATTACATGATGAAATTATTCGCTCTAAGCCTGTTGGTAAAGTTGAATTAAGTCAGCATATTGAATATTACAACTTATGTACTTACCACCTTGCTTTACTGTTTGTATTTCTCACTGGTGTTCGTCCAACTCATGCGATTTCAATTGAAAAGGAACGTTGTTACAGATTAAGTACCTGTGCCGTCAGTGATAAAGGGCGACTGAGGCAAATCATTTTATGTGATTACTTTAGCCAACAGCTCAGACTCTACCTCAGTTTACAACGCTCATTAAGCACTCACCTTTCCAGCTCATTTAACAGTCCTTATCTATGGTATTTATGTGATCCTAGTGGACAAGCTTGCCCATTAACGGCTAAAAAGTTAAAGCTATTTATGCATGACAGATTAAAAAATAAAACCCCCTACATGCTGAGGCACACTTTTGCTCAATGCGCACTAACCAGTGTTTATCCTATCAGGCTAACAACCAGTCAGATCGACCGATTAATGGGGCATTCAGAATATGGTGAGCACTTTGGAAGTGATCATCTTTTTCCTGCAAACTTAACCACGATAAAGCAGCATTTAAACAGTTTGGCTAGTCGCTTTGACATCAAAGAGGTTTGCTATGTCTAATCGGTTTAATGGCTTAATACCTGCCGACATTATTCACTTTTATCAACGTGGGGGTGGCACTTGCGCAGAAGAGGAGGAACTTTTATGGGTTATTGATCATTGGCCTGATAGCATGATGCCTGCAAGTGAACAATCTGCATACCAACGCGAAGTCACTTCTGATGAAATAAATTACTTAAGAAAAATCATCAAGACAATCCCTACAGGGAGACAAAAAAAGCTTAGAAATGCACTCAATGATCTACTCTGCTATTTAAGCGATGCACTTCACTGGCAAGTACCACCTGAAGTCGTTAATCAGTTAAAAGATAAAGATTTACAGTGGTTTGATCAGCTCAACCAATTTTCCCATCAAGCAGGTATACTTCAAGATGGATACGAATCGATTCGTACTCAATATATTAAAGTACGCCCGGCTGTAAGTAGTGAATTTACCGCTTTAGTTATTGGTTTAGAGGTCGCCCCGCTTTCAATTGAGTATCTAGCACATGTTCTCAATGAACCTAGCAGTATCAAACAAGAAGGCACTTCGCTTTACCTTGATATCACTCACTTAGCAAAAAAAAGTAAACTACAGCAAAAGCAGCATTTCACCCGCTATCATTTACCTTTGTTTGTATACCGTGTTTTACAGGACTATTACGCAACAACCTTTGCCAATGATAAGCACTCAACTTTAGACCATAAGAACAAAAAAGTAACTGCTAGCCAATTGGTGCGTAAACTTAATCTATATACACCAGTAACGCCTTTTTCGTTACCAGAGCTAAATGCTCAAAAATGGCACCTGCGCCTTCAATCGGTTTGGCTATATAGAGACAATATCGTACCGAGTTTTTTAAAAGACATTCGTGACCCAGAAAGGCATGTTGCGTTTAATAAACCAATCATCAAAACAAAAGAAAAGCATCTTGCCTTAACAGCCATTTATCAAAAGGATTGGAATGAAAATTGGTTTGAAGGGCTCAGCTCAAAAGCCAAAGTTAATCGATGGCCACATAAAACATTACGAAAAACATCGTTAAACAGCTCACAAAAGGCAGCACTAGCGCCAGAGTGGAACCCACATAACATATTGCCAGCAATGCTTTTTCATTATAAAGCTGATTTAATCAAGTATGGCGGTGTCATTAAAGAAACGTTGTCTGATGACACAATTAATGCATATACCAATATTGAACAAGTTTTTGAAGATAACCCACTACCTTACGAAAAAACACTTGATAGTGACGCATTGCACTTATGGGCGCACACGGTTTATGACAGCTTAAGCAATGAGGGACATCAAAAATATGTTCACTACCTTTTTCGCTTTATGAGTCACCATCCTTTAACCGAGAATTTAGATATTTCAGAGTTTGATCCACCAACATCCCCCCCCAGTGTTGACCCTAATTACCTCACATTAGCGGAATTAGACGAAGTCATTAACGCCTTGCTCACGCAAGACACTGGAGAAATGATGCAACGACTGTTCTGTGCCGTAGCCTGCATCATTGGCTACTTTGCAATGTTACGCAGAGGGGAAGTATTACGCCTTAGGATTCAAGATATCTTCTGTTACAGCACAGACAAACAGCAGTTTCATTTTGATATCAGAGAAACCACTGAAGGCAGTACAAAAAATAAAAGTGCCAGAATGGTACATGTCGTGATCCCCGAAGAATACGCTTGCTTAGTCAGGATGGTTATCGACATCAAGCAATCGGCCTCCGTAAATGAACCATTAATTGGGTTTGCAGATGAAAAAATGCATTCTAGGCAGTTACACTATCTACTCCCTATTACCAGAGCAATTAAGGCTGTTGCTGGTGAGGATGTCAGATTTCATCACCTTCGCCACAGTGGCATTTACCTTTTTATGCAACAGGCACTGCATCTCGCTTATGAAATATCACCTAATGAAACCACCGATGAAAGCTATTTACCTCGTTTACTCAGTCCAAGCGCCATAGCAAAGCGATTTCATTATTGGGTAAAAACCAAGCATTTCTCACAATATAATGACAATTTATTACTAAGTGAAATTTGTCAGCAAATTGGGCATAAATACTACTCCACAACCCGTTGGTCTTACCTTCATGGTATTGATTGGCTATACCCTTTTTACCGCTATGGCTTTGGCGAGAGACAACAACGTGAATTTAACCACAATGAGTTAAAGTACTTGCTAAGACTTAGTCCTACATCAAATGACCTATCACGCCAACTCAGTCTAATTAATACTGATTATCGGGATAAAATGCCTAGTCAGAAGCAACAAGACGCTATTCTATTGACTGAGGTAACGCTCAAAAATTGGTTATTTAAAGCATCGCAAAAATCAACGTTAAGCATACCTGCAGTTCAAGATTTGCCACCCACTGACTCCTATGACATCGCACGCAATGACTTAGCATCTATTTGGCTTTCAAGCTGCGCCTCATGTCCATCAGGCCATTTTCTAAATGATTTATTAAAGCAAGTACGCTTAGGAGAATTAAATTGGAAAATGTTCAGTCTAATTTGGCAACGTTCAGGAAAGCACACCTATCAGCCATTAACTAAAAAGCAAAAAACAGCATTGTCGCTTCTTCCTGCTTTTGTACTCGATAGCAATAATCAAGCTGAGTTTCCTTTGCACATTATCTTGGCATGTAACAGTAAGAATGCTCAACTGATCACTCGCGTTTTTAGGACTCATCAATGGCACTGGTTATCCCTTGATTTTGAATTAGTCTGCAATCGAAAGACCAACATTCAAAGACAAGAAACACTGCTTAAAGAACAATTTATGATTAAAGGCGAAACCTATCGCAGCATTACACAATCAACTGGAAATAGTCATTTAATCATTACTTTTAAATTGAAGTTAAACACTAAAAATAAGGCAAAGTCCCAGCCCTCGCTAGACCGAGGTATTTATCAGCATTTACATCAGTTTTTAACAAACTTCCAATCACTTCAGTAGAAGAGGTATTTATGAATGAGCTCGTCATCCCACACACGCTATTTCGCTCTTTTGAAGCGATTAGTAAACAACTGCAAGCCAAAAAAGCGGATTACGGCGTCAGTGTTTTCATTTCACCAAAAGATGCAACGGTAACCTGGGTTGGCGGTAGCAACCCTAACTACTCGCTCATCGTTCAACCTTTAGAAAAAGGCCACGGACTTAAACAGGCTGAGTTTTACATTCCAGGTGACTTTTTTAAACACTCACTTAAATCAGTAATTGCGTTCAATAGAAAAAGCACTGGTTCCCTACTTTTGCCACTCATATTTGAATTGGAATACAAGAATGGGAAATACATAAATGCCACTCATGTTGAAATACCCGATATATCGATACCGTCACTCAATCCTATCTATCCATCTTGTCGTAAATTTGACCTGTTAGCTGCCTTTAAAAAGCATGTTGAGTATATTGATACGCTGCCACAACGTGCGGTTGTTGAGTTTTCGATCGCTGATTTAGATAAGCTAGATATGAATGTAAATCCATTAGGCAACTTTGAATATTTACAGCTCGAAACCAACTCACATAACCTACGCTTTCAGCGTGGAGGAAACGTTGGAATAGAAACGTTATCAAGCAATATCCCACTGCCAGTAACTCTAACAATTAATAATGAAACCTATCAACAATTGCGCCATATTTGCCAAGAAACGCAATCACAAACAGTGGCTATTGCGCAAGAAGGTGAATTAATTACCATCCGTAGCCCTGAAAAAACAGTGACACGCTCAATTGCAGGGCTCACTGCATTTATAGAAACACAACAAAACCAATCAACGATTGAAGTCACTCTCATAGCAGATATTCAATCCTTTAAAGGTGAAATCGAATCTCACGCTGATTATAAGAAAGCAAAAAAAGCCGACCAATGTTACTTCTTAATCGACGATAGCAAAATATATATGTCTTCGACAATGAGTGATGACGGCTTATCAAAAGCTGTATATGCCAAATCGATAAAATCCGATCAAACCCGTTTATACCGTTTTCACCCCAAAGAACTAATAAACACTCACATAAATGATCTCACTAGCATGAAGCAAGTTAAAATTTGTATCGTCATCAATAAAAATCATGAACGCTTTTTTGAGTTTTATAGCAGCACAAAAGAAGGAAGCCTGCCCTATGTACAAATTCCTGTAGAAGCCATTGATATAAGTGAAAGCGATATCAAAAAAATCAAAAATGGCTGTGTCACAAAGACTGTCCAGGAAATACTTGAAACAATACGGCAAGAAAATGGATTAGATAAGAACGAACAATTGGAGTTAATGGTTTTTTAGTAATGACGTTATAAAAAACAAATATCAGACAACAAAATACTGGACAAATAAACAGTGTTAGTTATAGTGACAGATGTATTTTTAACCAATAGTGCTCAATTGAATGCTATTGGGAGAAAACACAAATGAAAGATAGGAAGGTAAAATTAAGAAGTAAGAGTAGAAGTAGGCAGTAATGGGTTAACTTGCGCGTTTTAAAAGCCCTGTTAACCTAAAGTAACACTAAATGAAGCAGTTGGGGCAGAGTGGCGGCAACCACTCTACCCCGTACCGGCTGCGACGACTATTAACCGAGCCCAGCCGATGGGCAAATTCTAACGAATTCCATTGGTAAGGGACAGATCTATTTAACGATCTAAAATCAATGGAGGCCACTATGGCTCATATTCGCATACGTCCAAACGGGCGCATTCAGTTCGACATGCATCTTTATGGCTGCCGTTTTCGTGAAGGCAGTAAATTGATGGCAACCCCTAAAAACCTCACCAAAGCTAAAGCCATGCTCAAAAAAATGAATGCTGAGATAGATTTAGGCAGCTTTCAATATCGTGACTATTTTCCGAAAAGTAAAAAAGTCGCTAAATTTGAGCAATTACAGCGCGACAAACACCCTGACCGTGAATACCCATTTTTCAATGACTTTGCTAACCAATGGTTTGAACGCAAAAAAGGCGCTTGGAAAAACAGTTATAAAAGCACCATCCGCAACACACTCGATAAATACCTTATACCCGAATTCGGTAATACCTTGGTAAATGATATCACCCTGTCGCAAATAGATTATTTTCGACAAGAATTAATGGAAATAATGAAAGACTGTGATACACGCCAATTATCCAATCGCCGTATTAATTTCTTACTTTGGCCTGTAATTGCCATTATTAGCTTGGCCGCTGAGGAATGTAAATTTGAATATCCGTTAAGACGCTACAAAGCGCTCAAGGAAGAAAAAGCAGAGTCGCACCCGATGACGATTGAAGAGGTGCGCAAGTTTTTAGACAAGGTGCCACAAGAGTGGAAGGATTACTTTATTATCCGATTTTGGACTGGGATACGTAGCTGCGAGATACACGGGCTTGAATGGCAGCATATTGATTTTGAACACCGCTTAATTCGTATCCGCCAGAACTGGGTAAATGGGGAAGTGTGTGATGTAAAAACGCCTAAATCACGCCGAGACTTAAAGATGTGCGATACCATCTATGAAGCCTTTAAACGCATTAAAGATTCAAGTGAGGCTGGATATGCCCCCTATTCTGACTTTGTGTTTACCGGAAAATCCGGTGTGCCACTGGATACACATTATATCAGTAAAGCATTATGGTACCCCACATTAATCAAAGCAGGACTTAAACGCAGACGCGCTTACGAGACGCGTCACACTGCAGCAGTGCTTCATATCGCAGCCCTTGAGAATCCCTTGTACATATCTCAAATGCTTGGTCACAGCGATACTCGCTTATTGTTTGACGTATATGCCCCTTATGTAGCGAATGCATCACGTACTGATGGAAATGCATTTGATACGCTGATGCGAAGTGAAGGCTTTTCTTAAAGGTGTAGACGTTTTAATAAAATCCCCATTTTATAATTTTGTCTCTAAAAGCAAAAAACCAACTCATTGTGAGTTGGTTTTATTGGTAATGCGAAAGTAATCTAATCTAGAGCAATGTTTTAATTACTTTAGCAAAATCATCACCGAGCTTTTTGTCGCGCAGGCCATATTCAACAAAGGCTTTCATGTAACCTAGTTTGTCGCCGCAATCATGTGATTTACCGGTCATATTGAACGCTTCAACAGTATCTTGTTCAATTAGCATATCAATCGCATCTGTTAACTGAATTTCGTCACCCGCGCCCGCTGGTGTTTTAGCTAATAGATTCCAGATTTTTTCTGATAGCACATAACGACCAACAACAGCTAAGTTTGATGGAGCAGTCCCAATGGCAGGCTTTTCAACCATAGCTTTGATTTTAGCTGAATCACCTGGGGCGATTTCATCACCATTACAATCTGCAATACCGTATTTATTCACTTCATTATCTGGTACTGGCGCAACCATAATTTGGCTAGCAAAGCTAGTATGGTAACGTGCCATCATCGCAGCTAAGTTTTCAGTTTTTTGGTTTGCTGTATATTCATCCAAAATAACATCAGGTAGTACCACAGCAAAAGGTTCATTACCGATACAAGGTTTAGCACACAACACTGCATGCCCTAGGCCTTTAGCCTCACCTTGACGCACATGCATGATGGTTACATCTTTAGGGCAGATAGACTGAACTTCTTCTAAAAGCTGACGTTTAACTCGTTTTTCAAGCGTTGATTCAAGCTCGTAAGATTTATCAAAGTGGTTTTCAATGGCATTTTTACTGGCATGGGTAACCAGTACAATTTCTTTAACACCAGCAGCTACACACTCATTAACGATATATTGAATAAGCGGCTTGTCAACGATAGGAAGCATTTCTTTTGGAATCGCTTTAGTTGCAGGAAGCATACGTGTGCCAAGGCCTGCAACGGGAATAACAACTTTCATGAAGTACCTTTAATAAAATTTGAATGACTAATTATAACCTTAAGCATTGAGAACTAATTACGTTTCAACCACGTAATAATTTTCCAGACGTGAGCTAAAGCCCAGTTATAACCTAAAAATAATAAAATAAAACCAACAAACATGATCCATTCAGGAACATAATACACTTCCCCAACTAAGCCCACGACGGCTAATAAAGCAGAAAGAGCTGTTATACGGACAAGCGTTTGCTTACGAGTGTAGCCAGCACGTTCGAAAATATGATGTAAATGGTCTCTATCTGGTTTGAAAGGCGAGAAACCTTTTCGAACACGGCGATACATTATTGCAGCCATGTCCATTAATGGGATGGCAATTAAATATAATGCTGTAACAGGTGAGAAAACTTGAATGTTTACCATGTCTAAATTATTTGGCAAGGCTGACGCTTGAGTGCCTAATACCAAAAGCCAAACAACAGTTAAACCTATGAGCATGCTGCCTGCATCACCCATAAAAATTTTGTTAACGCTAGAGAAAGGCCAGCGTAAATTGAAAAACAGATAAGCTAAAATGGCAGCGTTAAACAGTAACGGTAGTAAAAACCACGGACTATCAGCTCGATAAAAAAGAAAACTTAGTGTGGTAAACGTCACTAAACTTAACATACCGGCTAAACCATCTATCCCATCGACCATGTTAAAGGCATTAATAGAACCAATTACAGCTAATACCGTGACGATTATCCCGACAACCCCTAATTTGAATTCAAAAAAATATAAAATATTGCCAAGAGAAGTAAGATAAAAACCCGCACCAAAGATTAATATTGATGCCACAATCACCTGAGAAACTAAACGTATTTTAACCGACAAATCATAGCGGTCATCCAAAACACCTAAAAATAAAATTAAAGCTGAAGAAATGAGGTATAAGTTAAGCGTTTGACTATGTTCAAGAAAAACTGATGATGCCATTAAAACACTGAAAAATATTCCGATCCCACCAATCAATGGGATCGCACCATCATGACACTTTCTATCATTTGGTAAATCGAGCAATCCAATTTTTATGGCTATAGGGTTAACAACAAGTATCGTTGCAAAACAGAGGAAGAAAGCAGTAGCAAAAGGAAATAAAAATTCCATACCCAATCCTTAGGTCTAAAAATTACTAAGTCAACAAGTCTTAAACTATAGCAGAAAGTTAACTAGTTTTACCAAGGCTTCCCCCATAAAAAATTAAAATTTAATCTTGTGTTGGCAGCGTAAAACTAAAATGTTTATGCATGAATGCAGTTATGCGCCAGATGTGATTGATTACATAAAAATAAACACAAAAGACCAGCAAGAAAGCAAAAAACATCACTGATTCGTTAATTTCATTGATTTCGGACCAAATGCCAATTATTGCCATAAGAGCCGACATGAAACAGATGCTGAATAATGAAACACGTGACGACATTCCTAGTCGTTGACAAATATGGTGTAGATGTTCGCGATCAGGTTTAAAAGGCGATTGACCCTTTTTAATACGACGGATCATAATACAGACCATATCCATCAATGGAAGTGCAATAAACCACAATGCGGTAACAGGGCGAATGACCACTTCGTTGACCTCTTGGCTAGCTTCTATCAATAACCAGATTACAGTGAAGCCGATAAACATACTGCCCGCATCGCCCATAAAAACTTTAAAACGACGACCAAAAGGTATCCCAAGGTTCAGCATAATGTAAGGTAATAGCGCTACGACCAATAGCAGGCAAAAGAGTGCAAGCTGCATATTACTAGATAAATAAAACATCACGCCAAGAGCTGAGAAAGTGACCGAAGATAATCCACCCAATAAACCATCAATACCATCGACCATATTAAATGCATTAATAGCCCCAATCACAGCAAAAATAGTCACAATATAGCTGATATAAGTAGGGATAATTAAGGCATTATCACTAAACATAAAACCAAGATAATGCAAACTTTTATAACCGATTAAGATCATGGCTAACGAAATACCCGCTTGCACTATAAGGCGTGACTTAAAACTTAAGTCATAGCGATCGTCAAGCGCACCCAAAACAATTAAAATGGTTGAGCAGGCAACATAGAGTAGCAGTGAATCTGTAATCGGAAAGGTGATAAATAACGTTATCATTAATGAAAAGTATACAGAAATCCCGCCGATAAGTGGGATCTGACCGACATGGTGCTTACGCTCATTAGGTTTGTCGACTAAACCCACCTTTTTCGCTAGTTTTCTAAATGCAAATAGACTGATTAAAGAACAACAAAATACAAATAATACCGCTAGGCTCGTTGACATAAATGACTCTGATTAAGATAAATAAAGACTGGAAATAGGTACATTCGATTTTACTGAACGTATATATTGTTCACAAAAAGTACAAACAAAACGGACACCATAATAAAATTAATAAGTTATAAAAAATTGAGACGGTAAGTGTTAGATTTACCTAGGTAAAACCCATCCCTTTCCCAATAGTTAATAGGCGCTATAGTATCAAAAAAAGAGCTGTTTAAATAAAAACTTAACGGGGATAGGCAAAAAAAGTGAGACAAAATTTGAAATGTGCCTCAAATTTGTCTCACCCTTTTTACAAGCTATTGATCATTCGATTAATTAAAAAATAGTCCTAATACAAATGACTATTAGACATACTAGTCAGAACCAAATAAATCGCGGGTATACACTTTATCAGAAACATCAGTGAGTTCTTTAACCATACGATTAGAGACAATCACATCACAGGTAGATTTAAACTCAGTTAAATCCTTTATGACAGCAGAATGAAAGAACTCTGATTCATTAAGTACTGGCTCATAAACTACTACCTCAATACCTTTGGCCTTGATCCGTTTCATGATCCCTTGAATGCTCGATGCTCTAAAGTTATCAGAACCCGCTTTCATAATTAAGCGATAAATACCAACAACTTTGGGATTATGCTTAATTATGGAGTCGGCAATAAAGTCTTTTCTGGTGATGTTGGCATCTACAATGGCGCCAATAATATTGTTCGGCACATCCGCGTAGTTAGCACGCAATTGCTTAGTGTCTTTAGGTAAACAATAACCACCATAACCAAATGAAGGATTGTTGTAGTGGTTGCCAATACGAGGATCTAAACCCACACCTTCTATAATTTGGCGTGAATCCAAACCGTGTGATTCAGCGTAAGAATCCAATTCGTTAAAGTAAGCCACACGTAGTGCAAGATACGTGTTAGAGAAAAGCTTAACCGCTTCAGCTTCTGTTGAATCGGTAAACAGAATATCGATATCTTTTTTTACTGCCCCTTGTGCAAGTAAGTTAGCAAATACTTCTGCACGTTCACTTTGTTCACCCACGATAATACGTGATGGATGCAAGTTATCATATAAAGCGCGACCTTCACGTAAAAACTCTGGCGAGAAAATAATATTTTCGCAGCCAAACTTTTCTTTTACTTCTTTGGTGTAACCAACAGGTACCGTTGATTTAATCACCATTACCGCATTCGGATTAATCGCCATCACGTCTTTAATTACCGCTACAACCGAAGAGGTATTAAAGTAATTCGTTTGTGCATCGTAATCCGTCGGTGTTGCGATAACAACGAACTCAGCGTCTTTATAAGCAGCTTTTTTATCTAACGTAGCAGTAAAGTTAAGTGCTTTATTTGCCAAAAAATCTGTAATCTCAACATCCACAATCGGGGATTGTTTGTTATTTAATAGCTTAACTTTTTCTTCGATGATATCAACAGCAACCACTTCATTGTGTTGCGCTAATAACATTGCATTTGATAGACCTACATAGCCTGTACCAGCAATGGCAATTTTCATTATTTAATACATCCTACAAAAATTTAAAAAGGCATTCAAAAATGGATACTTATGTGACACATAAAAATAATTTCAAAATAGATTACAATGTTTGAATATTATTCAAACTATTTTTAACACATTCATGTGCAACTAAAAAATCATCTGCTTCAGCGTAACAACGCAATTCCGGTGCATTTCCCGATGGGCGAAGGTGTATAATACGTTCATCCGTTAAGGTCATTCTTAATCCATCTGTTTCATCAACACTCTTGATCTCTGCATCATCAAAACCCAATTGAACTAATAATTTTGTTGGATCTTTCTTGCCTTGAGCGATGATCTGCAAACTTTTTTCAGTGGCAAAATTTTGGATACGATTACTATCAGTAAAACGTTGCGGTAGTTCATTAACCAATGCAGAGATACTACTCTTTTCGGCTGCAGCCAATAGCATAATGGCAGGGAGAACGGCATCACGAGTCGGTAAGGCTTTTAAGGACTGACCATTAACTAAAACATCAGTTCCTAATAAATATCCCCCATTAGCTTCGAAGCCAGCAACTGAATCAAAACGCTCAGCTAATTTGGCAAATTCTGCAATTACATAGGGTGAACCGATTTTAGTTCTTTCAACATATTTGAATCGGCCCGACAATTCAATGGCGGTATTATTGCTGACAGGAACAACAACCGCTTCAATATTTAAAGCATCTGATGTTAATAAACCAAGGATATCACCACGTAACCAATTACCATTTTCATTAGAAATAAGTGGTCGATCGCCATCACCATCTGTAGAAAATACCAAATCAAGCTTATGCTTTTTAGACCAAGCAATCGCCTTGGCGCTATCTTCTTCTGAAACGGCTTCAGTATCAATGGGGACAAACTTGTCACTACGCTCTAATGCAATGACTTCTGCACCCAGTTTTTCAAATATTCGGTAATATAAATCACGTCCAGCACTAGAATGCTCATAAATACCAATGCGCTTACCAGTAAGCCATGGAGTATCAAATAATGACGTATAACGTGCAATGTACTCTTCAGTCGCTCGATTATTTACCGTTAATTCTGTCAGTTTACCTAGTTCAGCGAACTCAACTTGTTCAGTTAAAATAACCTGCTCATCTGCTTTACTAATTTCACCATCAGGTCGATAGAATTTAAGCCCATTTCGATCAAAAGGAATATGGCTACCTGTAACCATAATAGCGGGAATATTATCTTCTTGAGCAACATAAGCTAATGCTGGCGTTGGTACTACGCCGTAATAAATCACTTCAATTTCTAATTGTTGCAAAGCGGCAGCACAAGCCATTGCCATCGCGTAACTACTAGGGCGATTGTCAATTGCGATAGCAACTTTATCGAAACTAAAGTTACATTTCATTCCTGAAATAAATGCATGAGAAAAAGCAGCACAAACTTCTGGAGTAAATTGAGTAACTAGACCACGTGCACCACTGGTACCAAAAGCCACACCACTTTCAGCGATAACCACCGAACTAATTAAATTTTTATTCATTTTATTGCCGAATTATTAGGAATATTTTAAACTTATTTATCATCAAGTGCGCAGAGACTTAGCACACAAAGATATAAAAATGTAACCAACGCTGTTATCACCATCTTTTACGAATTACTCTAATTTAAAAAAATTTAAAGATGTAAAGGTTAAAGTATTGTTTAGATCTTAAATTCGTCTTATCGTGCAATTCTGTAACACAAAATCCCCTTCATTTTATTAGTATTCTCTGTGGTAACTTTTATTTCTTTTGCATTCACTATTTTTTAAAAATAAACTGTGGGATTTTTGAAACGTTCTTAATAAATAATGCGGCAGGCCAAAATAGATTATTATTTTTTAGCGCGATAATATCTTCTTGGGTTTTTTGAATAATATTTTTTAAACTACGATTACTTGCCCCACCAACACGCATTTTCATGATCACTTTTGGTACGTATGATGATTTAACATCATTAGACCATAAATAGCGTAATAGAGAGTCATAATCCGCAGCTATTTTAAAACTTAAATCAAACAAACCGAATTGGTTATATAACTCACGTTTCATGTAAAAAGTAGGATGAGGAGGCATCCACCCTTTTTTTAACTTCGACTTTCGATACTCACCAGATTTCCACAAGCGAATAACCTGATCAGTATCATCTTTAGAAACATACTGTAAATCACCATAGACAGCACCACATTGTGAATTTTTAAATTGTTCCACAATATCTTGCACAGCTTCAGGGTAAGCGAATAAATCATCAGAGTGTAAAAATCCGACTACATCGCCAGTCGCAGCTTTAATACCTTTATTCAGTGCATCATAGATACCTTTATCTGGCTCACTAATAATAATCGATACGCGTGAGCTTTGTTTTTTTACTACTTCTAACGTGTTGTCTTTAGATGAACCATCAATAATAATATATTCAATATTGTCATAGGTTTGTTTTTCTAAAGAAGCTAACGTGTCTGCAATAGTTAATGCACTATTATAAGTCGCTGTAATAATCGAGACTTTCATCTATTTTCCAATTAGGCTGGTATGTATAAAATATTTTACAACTGAGAACGCAGAGGATTCGCATACCGGGACATACAAAACAACACCGAAATGCTTATCAGCGGGTAAGCTAATCTAAAAGAACGGAAAACGTACCCAAAATGTATTTAGGCCTTAATTCGTTTAATCTGTGCAATTCGATAACAAAAAGTCACTTAATTTCAGTGCGTTTACTTCACTATTTCCACTGTGGTGAATTAGAGATTAAACTCTACCGTATTTATCTTCAAATCGAACAATATCATCTTCACCAAGGTAGCTACCAGTTTGAACTTCGATCATTTCAAGTGGAATTTTTCCTGGGTTTTCTAAAGCATGTATCGTACCTAGTGGTATATAGATTGATTCATTTTCTGACACTAAAATTGTTTTATCACCATTAAGTACACTTGCAGTGCCTGAAACTACAATCCAATGTTCAGCACGATGGTAGTGCTTTTGAATAGACAGTTTTTCACCTGGTTTAACTGTAATACGCTTTACCTGATCACGTACACCTGAATCAATAGAGTCGTACTTTCCCCAAGGACGATAAACTTCACGGTGTATTTTATGTTCCGTTCGACCAGACTCTTTTAACTGTCTAACAACCGTTTTAACATCCTGAACTTTGTCTTTATGTGCCACTAAAATAGCATCTTTAGTTTCAATAATAATTAAGTTATCAATGCCAACTGTTGCGACTAATTTGTTTTCTGCATAAATATAATTTTTAGTTGAACCAACGCTAATGACATCTCCTTTGATTACATTCTGGTTAGCATCTTTTTCTGATACATCCCAAAGTGCAGAAAAAGAACCGACATCGCTCCATCCTGCAGTCATAGGAACAACAACAACTTCTTTACTTTTCTCCATTACCGCATAATCGATTGAATCATCAGGACACGTTTCAAAAATAGCTTTATCAACACGAACAAATTCTAAATCTTTTGATGGCGCAGCAAACGCTTTTTGGCAAACAGAAAGTATTTCAGGTGCAAATTTAGCTAATTCTTCTAGATAACGGCTAGCTTTAAACAAAAACATGCCGCTGTTCCAATAGAAATTCCCACTTGCTAAATATTCTTCAGCAGTTTCTAGATTCGGTTTTTCAACAAACTCACTGACAGAAAAAGCATCGCCATCTTGAGTGCCTGACTTAATATAACCATAGCCCGTTTCAGGCGCTGTAGGTACTATACCGAAAGTAACCAGTTTGCCATTTTGTGCAAACGGCAACGCCTTATCAACTGAGGTTTTAAATGCTTGCTCATTTTCGATAATGTGGTCAGCGGCAAGCACTAATAAAATAGGCTCTTCATCAGCAGTTGCATTATTTACTGCCTGTAAGGCAGCCAACGCGATTGCAGGGGCTGTATTACGCCCTACAGGTTCTAATATAATTCCACCATGCTCAAAGCCACCTAAACGCATTTGCTCGGCAGCAATAAAACGATGTTCTTCATTACATATTAATACTGGTGCTGAGTGTTCAAAACCTGATAAACGCGCAACAGTTTGCTGCAGCATACTCAGCTCGCCAGTAACATTTAAAAATTGCTTTGGATAAAGCTCCCGAGAAAGTGGCCATAGGCGAGAGCCTGTTCCTCCTGCCATAATTACAGGTAAAATCATATTAGTTCCTAATAATTTTAAATTGTATCTGCTGTTTTATCGAAGTACCAACGGCTATGCTTATGTACAGTCGAGTCTAAAAGAAGCTCTTCAACACTTAACCACTTATAATCACAATGCTGTTCTTTTGGTAAGTTAGGTAGTTCACCAACAATTAATCGGTAGCCTAAAGCAATATAATGAGTAGAGAAATTTTCACCTGTGACATTATCATCATAAAAATGCTCAAAAGGTCCAATAAGTTCTGCTTCGCTTAGTTCAAATACAACGCCTAATTCATTCAAAGTTAACCGTTTGAATGCATCTGCCATCGATTCATCTTTTAGAATTCGTCCACCAGGGACAAACCAAAAACCTTGAGCAGGCCGGTTATTACGTAAACCTAGGAGTACATCGCCAAATTTATTTTGAATAACTAAATCAATAGAGATAAGAGGAGTATGTTTAATAATGGTTTTGAAGGTATTGATAGGTAACATCAAGTGTAAACCCCAGAATTAAAGATAGAAATATGAACGATAAACAGTATGTTTATCGTTCATTTAAATTAGCCTCGGAAGCTATCTTGATTATCTAAAAACCATTGATAAGCATCTGCTAAACCATCTTCAAGACTGTAAGTGTATTTCCAGCCAAGCGAAGCCAATCTATCTACGTTCATTAGTTTACGTGGCGCACCATCAGGTTTAGTGGTATCAAACTTAATTTCACCTTCGAAGCCTGTTACCTTAGCAACTGTTTCAACTAACTCACGAATAGTACAATCAACGCCAGTACCGACGTTAATGTGGCTTAGCATTGGCTCAGTATTTTCGTCATACTTTACTTTGTCTAATTCCATTACATGAATTGAAGCCGCGGCCATATCACTTACATGCAAAAATTCGCGCATAGGCTTACCACTACCCCATGCAACAACTTCACTATCGCCATTTAATGTAGCCTCATGAAAACGACGTAACAATGCAGGAATAACATGTGAGTTTTCAGGATGGAAGTTATCATGGGGCCCATATAGGTTAGTAGGCATAACACTACGGTAATCTCTACCGTATTGACGGTTATATGATTCACATAGTTTAATACCTGCAATCTTAGCTACTGCATAGGGCTCATTAGTGGGCTCTAATGTGCCTGTTAACAACGCACTTTCTTGCATTGGTTGCTCTGCAAACTTTGGATAGATACAAGATGAACCTAAAAATAGAAGGTGTTGTACTCCCGCTAAATGTGCTGCATGAATAATGTTGCACTGAATCATTAGGTTTTCATAAATAAAATCAGCAGGGTAAGTATTGTTCGCAACAATCCCGCCTACTTTTGCAGCGGCTAAGTAAACCTGATCAATTTTTTCTGTTTCAAAAAAGTCACGAACAGCTTGCTGATTAGTTAAATCTAACTCTGAACGGCAACGAACAACAACCTCAACATCCGCTTTCGTTTCTAATTGGCGAACAATCGCAGACCCCACCATTCCACGATGCCCTGCAACAAAAACTCTTTTCATTTCTAAAACCTTTTATTTACAACCAAACAACAACCACCAAGAACACAAAGGGATCTTATTCCTAGAAATAAAGGTAAAAACAAAAATTAAGTCTTTTCCTCTGAACTCACGATGTCCACTGTGGTTAATATTATTCTTTAGCCTTGGTTTTCGATTGAAACTGCAACATTATGCCCATGTGCTTTAAGTAGCGCATGCTGTTTCGCTTTATTCAGATCATTCTGAACCATTTCAGAACACATCTCTTCAACTGTGATTTGTGGCACCCAACCTAGTTTTTCTTTTGCTTTAGAAGGATCACCCAATAACGTTTCAACTTCTGCAGGGCGGAAGTAACGCGGATCAACACGCACAATTACATCACCAACTTTTAATGCTGGTGCATTATCGCCAGTAATAGCTGTGATGGTTGCAATTTCATCAATGCCTTCGCCGCTAAATTCAAGTTCAATACCTACTTCTTTTGCAGATAATGAAACAAATTCACGAACAGAAATTTGTTTACCTGTTGCGATAACAAAATCGTCAGCAGTTTCTTGTTGCAGCATCATCCATTGCATACGTACGTAGTCTTTAGCATGTCCCCAATCACGAAGTGCATCCATGTTACCAAGATATAAGCATTGCTCTAAACCTTGAGAAATATTAGCGATTGCACGGGTAATTTTACGAGTAACAAAGGTTTCACCACGACGTGGAGATTCGTGATTGAACAAAATACCGTTACAGGCATACATACCGTAAGATTCACGGTAGTTAACCACTATCCAGTAAGCATACATTTTAGCAACGGCATAAGGCGAACGCGGGTGAAATGGTGTTGTTTCTTTTTGCGGGATCTCTTGCACTTCACCATAAAGCTCTGAAGTAGATGCCTGATAAAATTTCGTTTTCTTTTCTAAGCCTAAAAATCGAATAGCTTCTAGTAAGCGCAAAGTACCCATTGCATCAACGTCTGCTGTATATTCGGGACATTCGAAAGAAACAGCAACATGAGACTGCGCACCTAGATTGTAAACTTCATCGGGCTGCACATCTTTAATAATACGAGTCAGGTTAGACGAGTCGGTTAAATCACCGTAATGCAGAAAGAAACGCGGATTTTCTTCATGACTATCTTGGTAGATATGATCAACACGTTCAGTATTTAAAGAAGAAGCACGTCGTTTGATACCATGAACTTCATAACCTTTTTCTAATAATAATTCAGCTAGGTAAGAACCATCTTGGCCAGTGACACCCGTTATTAGTGCTTTTTTCATGAAATAACTCTCTCTTTGATTTTTATTGCAGGATTCCCTTGGTAAATACCAAGCTCTTCCAAATTCTTTGTCGCTATAGAGCCGACGGTAAGGATTGAAGCTCGTTGTAACGTAACACCGGGGCAAACAACCGATTTAGCACCGACCCAAGCTTCATTCGCTATATTAATTTCAGAAACCATCAAATCAAACGTCGTTGAAGTGAAATCATGGTTGCCCGTAAGTAAATAACAGCCTTGAGATAAACAACAGTTATCACCGATATTAATGACATCAAGATTGTCAATCCAAACATTTTCACCGATCCAAGTATCATTACCTACATTAAGCTTCCAAGGGTGTTTAATGGTGACACTTGGTTTAATGACAACACCGTCACCTATCTGCGCCCCAAATAGTTTAAGAATGAACACTTTGATTGCAGATGGTACAGGTAATGATGTACGGAAAAACAATGCACTGGTTAATGTCCACAGTATGATTTTCATCTTACTACCAGGTTTAAACCAATCGTTATTATAGTTTTTTAGATTAACCTGACTCAAAACTCAACCCCATAATCATCTTTCAGTAATTTTTTAACCTCCTGTTTACTTTTACCTGCTTTGGAATATATCTCATTGATTTTCGCATCAACCAAAAAACGGTACCAAAAACCTTGCAAGAAATGCCAAATCAAACCCTGTTTGCCATCTAAGAAACCCAATTTAATAAAATAACGCCATATAAAATAGATGAAAGGTCTAAAAAAAAGAGGCATGCGCGCGTAGATATGTTTCAGCTTTCTTTTACGTTGCTCTTGAGTCCCAAACAGGTTTGGCTCAATCTCATCATAAGATTTAAAACCATAAATGGTATTCAATATATCGACTGCTTCTTTAGTTGAATAGTTGTTATGTTTTGTAGTCCACCACGTGAGATCATTTTTATTATCATCAACTATGTCGTTTTCAAACTGAATAGTATTACCAGAAGTAAGCTTAATATGTTCATCCATCCAACGTTGTTCCATCACACCGTCTTTATAGCGCCATATCCGAAGTAACCAAGTCGGGTAGTAGCCGCCATGTTTGATCCAGCGCCCCATAAAATTCACGCGACGTTTAATGTAAATACCAGAATTTACCGTATTAACACCTGCTAGCTGCGAATTAATTTCATCAACTAGCTCAGGTAGAATAAATTCATCCGCATCCATTTTCATCACCCACTCAGTTTCAATTGAGCAATTATCTAATCCCCATTGAAATTGCTTAGCGTGATTACCAGGCCAAGGGTTCTGATAAACTTTTGCACCCAAAGATTCGGCTATTTCAACCGTTGTGTCCGTCGAAAAGGAGTCAATAATGTAAATGAAATTAGTAATTGGGAGTAATGATTCGATACAACGTTTGATATGCTTTCCTTCGTTGTATGTTAAAATTAAAACACTTATATTATTCATCGTATCCCTTCTAAGTTTCGGTCGTGTTTTAGTTCAATCAATCCATTTTTAAAATCGTTCAAAAAAGATTCATGCTTCTTGATTTGATCTGGTGTGAAACGTATATTTATTTTTTTTGCTGGAACGCCTGCCCATATTTCATAAGGAGGAATATCTTTAGTAACAACACTATTTGAGGCGATGATTGATCCATTACCAATTTCAACGCCCCTCATAATGGTTACCGCATGGCCTAACCATACATCATCACCAATAAAAGTAGGTACTTCAACAGGAAGTCCAGAAAGGATGGTCGGCGTACCTACTACATCAAATTTGTGATCATGTCCGATGATATTTACATTATCAGAAAATAAAGCAAAATTACCAATATGGACATTAGGTGCAATATAAGAAAATTGACCTATATAAGAACAATCACCGATAGATATATTTGATGATAAATTGACTTCTTTACCAACGTATACAAATTTCCCAAGCTTTATCGTTAAATTCCTTGAGTATTTCAATTTAGTAAGCAAGTATTTAAAACGCCTAAGTGCAAACCTTAAATCAAAGCTCATTTTTTATTGACTCCAACATATAAGCAACTTGTTGCTCTGGTGTATATTTTTTTTCAATTTCTTGAATACAATTGTTTCTGTAATTGCCTTTATTTTTATTGACTTTATAAACTGCATCTAAGAAAGAGTCGATATTATTTTGTTCAAAAAACTCACCTGTAACACCGGGCACTACAGCTTCAATTTCAGGACAATGATCTTCAATAGTGGAATGAGTAATCATTGGAATACCATAAGCTAATGAATGCATAGCAGCTAACCCAACAACCCCCATAACAACAGATGCATCTGCAGCGACGAAATATTTGCCAATGTCATTTTCATCATACTGCGCACCAACAAATGAAACCGAATCTAATACATTAAGATTTTCAGATAAATTAACTAAATTGTTTTTTTCTGGCCCATCACCAATCACCACCAACTTAATTGTTACACTTTTTGATACGGAAATAGCCTTAATAATTTGTGCGATTTTTAACTTATCTAATAATCGACCTATCGAAACAATAACAAAATCATTCTCACAAAACCCTAAGTTATTTCTAATTGAAATACGGTCGTTTAAATATTTATCTCGAACTAAACGTTGAACATCATAATCTAGAGAATTATAAATAACTTTGATTCTATTACTCTCAATACCTGCTTCAATCAATAAATCTTTCCCATTATTACCATATAACCAATGTATATCGGGTATCTTATAGTAAAGAGATCTTAGCAATCGTTTCAAACCACGATCAGGCTTCAATAATCCATGCCCCCAAAATATGACTTTATAGCCTAATAGTTTTGCTGACATAGAGTATAACCAAGAAGATAATATATTCGGGTTTGAAAGAATTACATAATACTCAAACTTTTTTCGATATTTAAATAAATCATTAATAACGCCGGTTTCAAAATCAAATTGCTTACCAAAAAAACTAATACTTCTTAGTTCCGTTTTTATATGATTAAAACCCCAACCGTTTTCTGTCGATAAAAGAGTTTCATCATTACTCTTAGCTGCAGACAAAACTAACAATTCAAATTCTGAACTACTATTCATTTCATTAAATACTGGAATTCTATAACTAGGGATAAATGGATAGTGTAATAATATTCTTTTCATTTATACTCTCTCATTCAAAAAGTTTAACTTTCCAATTTTCTGGATAAAACCTAGCCTATAACGAATTAGATTCAAAAGTGATACAAAAAGCCTACCCTTGACTCGCCCATTCCTGTGCCACTTATAAACTTCAATTTCATTCTTGGTACATTTATTTTTAGTAGGTTTAAAATCTAATAATTCAGTTGCAAACTCACTTTTAGAAAAAGAATCATCAAATAATTTCTTGGCTGCTATAGACTTTATTTTTAACTCATCAAGTAAAAAAGGTTCTAATAAAATTGATTTAGCTTCATCTTCCCATTTATCTAAAGAACAGACATATCCATTTTTCCCATGCTTGATAATTTCTTTCATTGAACCGATACCATCAGATACTATTGGAACGATTCCATTTGATAGTGCTTCTAACAAAAGCATTGGGCACCCCTCCTCTCTAGAAGGCATTAGTATTATATGAGATTCAGATAACAATTGACTAAATTCATCTTTAGCTAGCCGATCATAAAGGTGTACACTGGGATGATTAAGTTTATTTTTTACACTGGCAGGCAAATATCCAGCAGTCCAATGGAACTCAATATTGTTAAAATTATTTCCCAGAAGCTTAATAAGCTTATCTGCCCCCTTCCTTTTAGAAAACTCTGCACCAATAAGAACTTTTATTTTACTAACAGAAAGGTACTTTTTTGAAAGATCTTGTAAAGCAGGTGAATGTAAGCCATTGTATACAACTTTTATTTTATTAGAATTCAACTTATATTTCTTGACAAAATCTAACTTCATATCAGTAGAAATTGCAATGTACTTATCCACATATTCTGAATTGATTTTTAAAAGGGATCCTATTGTATAATTAGCTAAATGACCTATAGCAATAAAATAACAGGTTATCCGCGGGGCTAACTGTTGAATAAAACAATTATCATTATTAATGACCAAATCAGGTCGTAGCTGTTGTATTAAGGTATCTAAATCAAGTAATATTTCCACTTCAGTCGATCCTGAATCGTACTCGTAGAATTCGATATTGTTATTCAGGAACCAGTTATTACTTTTCGATTTTGGCGAAATAAAAACGACATCATGACTAAGTCCTTTAAGTGCCAATGTAAGATTTTTACAATATGTTAATATTCCAGAGCCTATATCAATAGGACTAGAACAACTTACTACGATTTTCATATGCTTGTTTACCGTTTGAATATAGAAGAGGAATAAATAATAAAAGAAATATTGAAGGCATTTTCATAATGCTAGAAGGGACAAATGAAACTATTGCAAAACAACAATAAAACAACAATATTTTATAGTCACCTAAAAAAATTGACCTTATCATTAATGAGAATAATACAGTCAAGAACAAATATCCAAAAATACCAAAAGTTAATAGCATCTCAAAAATAAATGAATGCGGACTTTCTGACAAATATACATTAGAATCATAGAATTCAGCATTTTTAAAGAAATCTTCAAAATTATTTGGCCCAAACCCCATAATCGATGAATCTAGATTATTAAGTACATATATATAAGCTTGACTTCTAACTCCTACAGAAGAGTCATCAGCCCCATCAAAAAAAAGTAAAATAGAAATAAACCTATCAAATATTCTACTAAGAAAAGAAGAGTCTAGAGAGGCCATATAAGTAAAGCCTAAGAACATAAATAATGAAAAAATCAATAAAACTAAAAACCGCCCCTTACTATTTAGTTGCAAATAGAATAAAAATGTCACCAGTAAATATAATACTAATACAGTTCGAGACAAAGTCATTAGAATAATAATAAGATTAGAAA
The DNA here is from genome assembly GCF_001401775.1 of Shewanella sp. P1-14-1. Lineage (NCBI taxonomy): Bacteria > Pseudomonadati > Pseudomonadota > Gammaproteobacteria > Alteromonadales > Shewanellaceae > Shewanella > Shewanella sp. P1-14-1. Next base: position 266,397 of record NZ_LKTL01000003.1, read on the forward strand.
AATAAATTAGCACTATTTTTTTTAAATTAGATTTTGTTTCAATGCTTCTCCCATTTTTTTTACTCGGGACAATAAATAAACTTAGCAACACCAACAAAATAGACAGCGTGGATTGATTATTTGGGTTACCTACCCCCCCAATTACAATATATAATCCTTCATATACTTCTCTTGTTGTAACAAAAGGCAAACTAATTACTAGACCTAAACCCAATAAAAACTGATACAAGCATATTAAAAACATTAATATTGATACTTGAAAAAGAAAACTTAATATTAGTTCTGTACTAATATTAAGGCTACAGCAATAATTCAAACATAAAATTACAACTATGATATGAAAAAAATACGTAGAAGATGTAAAGTTGAGTCCGTAAAAAAATGAATATACAACTGAAAGAATAAAAACATTAACAAAAATAAAGGTTAAAATAAAAAGCTCTTTATTAATAAACCTCTTAAAAGAATAGATTATAAAAAAAAGCGTCATAGGCATTAATAGGTTCATAATTGAGCCTACCAATGGTATAACAATTGAGTTACCCAAAAAGAGTGATAAAAAATAAAAATATATAGTTTTGTTAATCATATAATTTTTTGTATGTATATAAAACCATTAGAACTCCGATAAAAACAATAGTTAAAACTACGAAATTTGGCGCCAGAAAATAAACTAAGCTCCATAAGAATAAAGCTAATACATTCGATAGCGCAATAAAGCGCCTAATCCCCAAAAAAAACTTACCAGAGAAAAAAATCACAGAATAACTAACCATCATCAAGTTTAAAGAAAGAATTAAAATAGACACACTAATCAATGTTCTTAACTCAAAAATCGACAATGCTACAACTAAGCTTATCGAAATAAATATTGTTTGGACTACATTCCATTTTAATTCCTCCTCAGGCTTTCCCTTAGAAACAAGTAATGCAGTTTGTAGATTCCCAGCCGATAGTCTAAAGAACCAAGCAACGACCAAAACAGAAAGCTCTATATCAAAACCGTTGAGCACTGGTAGCAATGTAGAAATAATACCAGAAGATATGAATACCAAAGAAAAAGTTAAAAATATCAAACTTACATAGAAATTATATGCTTTCAAAAATGAATAATTATTAAAATCTAACTCTCTAAAAACTGGCATTAATAATTTTCTAATAGGAACGGATACAAGGCCATTACAGGCGTTAAGAATCTGTTTAATTACACTATAAACACCTAACTCATTTATACCAATAAAATACCCAATTAATAACTCATCTGTTTTCTGTCCGATCACATTTACAACTTGACTTCCTACTTGAGACAAACCAAATGGAACAGCCCCTAATATACAATTAAAATCAAAAAGACTTTTATATTTGGGGAGTTTACCTATTGATTTAGTCCAAGAAAATAAATAAATCATCTTAGAAGCAAAAGCGATTGCTTGAGCAATCGGCAATGAATAAACTCCAAGACCTAACTTAAACAGAACAACGATGGAGATTATTAAAATCACTTTATTAATGATTTCAGATTTAGAGACAACCTCAAAATTATGATTTGAAACAGCTATTGAATAACTTACTACAGACAAACAAGAAAAGACTATTGAGACACTCGAAACTAAAGTTATATAAAAAATAATATCTTGATTATAAAAGTAAGAAAGAAAGCTGCCTATTAAAGTTAAAACCACAATAGCAATAACAGACAAGACAACTGTTAAGCCAAAAAGAGCAGACAATTGCTCTAAAGCCAAGTTTTTTTTGTGAACTATATAATTACCAATACCAAAGTCAGAAATAATATTAGAAATCAAAATAGGTATTGTTGCCAGCGATAATATCCCAAGTTCCATACTAGTTAGGTTTTTACTGAGAATAAATATCTGAGCAATAGTCACAAAAAGTGAGATAGTAACAGACAAAACTTGCCACATACCATCTTTGAGCTTAATCATTTATATCCTATAAATCATTGACATCAAATAAGAGTATCTAATATTGAAATATATAAATTGATACTATTCCAAGTCTCAGTTCTTAAAGGTTAGCTGAGACACTTTTTATCCATTTTGAGACAGCAACATTGCCTCTATCTCCTATAAAGCCTCGGTTTTACTGTTTTTCTTAAAACAGTCCCAATAGGCTTTTTTTATATCTTTTTATATTTTTCTTTGCTTAATCTTCTTTTCTAACAAAATGCCTGATTAATACAATCATCACTGCTAACATACCACCTAACATAGTGCCTAATACGCAAATTAATGCTCGTTTAGGTCCAGCCTTTTCTTCAGGTACTAATGCTGGGTCAATAGTTTTGAAGACGTACTCTTCACGGACTTCTGCAAACATGATGGTTTTTGTTTGCTCTTCGATTAACTGATATAAAATAGTTCGGATATCTGCAACGTTAGTTTGAGAGATTTGATTTTCTAAAAAAGCCGTGCTTCGTTGGGCTTCTGCAACATCCCGTTGTTTCATTTCTAAATTGATATCTTCAACTAACCACTTAACCCATTGCTGGGCAACGCTAGGAGACAAATGCTCTACAGAAACTTTTACCATCCCTGTTTCTTTGTCTGTGTTGATTGAAAGTAGCTGACTGAATTCTTTATAGGCCTCTTGCATTGAAGGTTCAGGTTTAAATGGTGCTTTAACTTCTCTTACCCACTTTTGATTTTCTACATCAAAAATTTCTGCGTCATAAACAAGTGTATCCGCTTCCATATTCCACTTTTCTGCAGCCATTAAATCAGGCATGATCTTATGTTTTTGAATAAACTCACTGGTAAACTTTCGCGATTTAGCCACCTCAATCGCCATTTGAGTTTTATCAACTCCGCCACCGCCACCAAGGTTTATACCTGCCATTGAGGCTAAGCCACCAAATTGTCCAGCAAGAGCTGATAATCCACCACCTTGCTCTGTATCTGCAGGCGATAATAACGCTTCAGACTTATAGGTATTTGGTTGACTCAACGCGAACACAACAGAACCAATAGCAAATAAAGTCGTAACAGCAATAATCAGCCACTTGCCTTGCCAAATCACGCTAAAAAGCTCTTTTAAATCAATTTCATCTTCATTGATACTTTGTTGATTAACATCGAAATTTGCATCTGAATAATTCTGCGGAATCTGTTTTGTCATCTTGTTTGAATAATAAAAGTAGATTCTACTTATATTACCTTTCCCTCAACTTACTTTTATTAAAAGTTAAAACCCAAATAAAGTAATAGTGACCTTATTTGGGCTGCATATGTTTTACATTTCCAAAAGTATTCGGCCTTTATAAACCAGATATTGTCGCGACTGCTACAGCAGTGTTGTAAATAATCTGAGTGACTTGAGTCCATAAAGTCAAATTATCTTTGTATTCAGTATCGAGTGGAACAATAACGGTATCGCCAGCTGAAATAGCAGCGGTTTTACTAAACCAGAAGTTTTGTTCAGGTAACATAACAGAACCATCAGCTTTAATGATATAAGTTCTATCGTCATCTCCGCGCTCACGTGCACCACCTGACATAGCTAAGTACTGATTTAATGTCAGACCTTCTTTAAATCTATGTGTTGCCGGATGCTGCACTTCCCCCATGACAGAGACAATCTGTTTTACTGTCGGTACATAAAGCACATCTTTATCTTCTAATTGTAAATCTGCTTGCTCAATACCGACTTGAATAGCATTTAAATCAACCACTAAACGACCCAGAGCTTGGATGTTTTCAAGATCAGTTAGCATCAACTGCGCTTCTGAATAATTTACGACAGTGCCATCTTTTGAAACACCACGAGTTGCAATATCACGACGGAGCTGATCAGCTAACTTCTTTATTTCTAGCTGTTCTTGCTTTCTAACCGATTCACGCACAAAAACTGAAGCTTGCGGGAATGCATAATCAGTAAAGCCTCCGGCACGTTTCATTACATCAGCTAATGTTTCGCCACGGCGAATGTTGTACACACCGGGAAATCTTACTTCACCTCGAATTTCAACAGACTTACGCTCTTGCCATTCAGGTGTTGTTAGCACAACCAGCATATCTCTACCTTCAAGTGCTAAGTTATCTTCAGCGACTCCATTAATAGCGTTGCCAACATTAATATGTAAATGCTGTATATCAGAAATGCTAGTATCCGTTTCAGTACGGGTTAATTCCGCACGAGCCGTATATGCACCTTCAACTAACCCCCCTGCAGAAGTAATTAAATCACTGACTCTTGCACCAACACTTAATGGATAAATACCAGAGTGTTTAACCTTACCAGTAACAGCAATAACGTTAACTTTATCTGATACACCACTTTGCAAAGATAACTTGGTAATTATTGGGAATAATAACTCTTCACGACTTAATGAAGAGCTGAGTTTAATAAGGTCTCTGTCTTCAAATAAATTCGATAACATTTTTGAGACTTCGTCTCCAACAAGCTTCTCTTCCTCGTCTAATTCAGCAACCGCTCCCGGCATAACCACACCACCAATGTCAGTTTTACCTAACACTGAAGATTGCTTATTCACATTCATTGATTTGAAGCCCGCTTTAAATAAATCAGATCCAATTAAGGAGTCACTACTTAATTGTTTGATTTTTTTTGCGCGATTCAATACCAATTTATTTAATTCATATCGATTAACTGAAGAATCATCATGGTTGAACACAATCACTTTATCTCTAGCATTTAAGGTGATGTTTTGTGTTACATCTTGTTGAGCAATTGCTTTACCAGGGGAGAACTGGTGAACTTCGATTCTGCCAAATTTATCCACTTCACGAATCACAAGTCCATAATTCAAATCTGCTGAGATCGCTAAATCTCCCCAAATGGTTGGAATTAAATCATTAACCTTTTGTCCTTGGAACCATTGATACTTTCCAGGCCTTACAACAGCACCAACTAAAGTAATTGCATCTTCATACTGGGTAGATGCACTTTTAACTCTTATAAAGTCACCCGGTTTAGCTTTTTTTTGCTTTGCTTTTTCTGACGTTAAATCAACATTAACAATGGTTTTTAATCCATTTTGGTTATAACGCTCAATACTGCTTCTTCTAGGATATGCACCAGGATTAACCCCTGCAGCCATTTTGATAACGTCATTAATGGTTTCATTTGACTTAATTTCGTATACAGCAGGTCTTCTTATCTCGCCGGTAACGCTTACGCGACCGCCAACAGAAGGAATAAATACCACGTCACCAGAACGAAGGTTAATATCTTTTGATGCATCGCCATTTAACAGTAAGTCATATAAGTCAAATGAGGCAATCAGTTTACCTTTACGCTTAACTTGGATATTTCTTAAACTACCAATTTCATTGACACCGCCTGCAACGAACAAAGCCTGAGTAATAGTCGACAAACTTGATACCGTATATGCTCCAGGTTTGTATGCATCACCAGCAATAAAGATACGAATTGAACGAAGCTCGCCCATGGTAATGTTAGATTCAATACCAATCATTTGCTTGCTAATACGCTCACTTAAATACTCGCGTAATTCGACAAAGGTTAATCCGACCACTGATATAGGACCTAACTCAGGAAATTGGATCGTCCCATCACGCCCAATAGTCAGTGTATATTCACGGTTATCTTTTCCGTAGAGTTGAACATTAACGGTATCTCCAGGACCGACTAAATAATCACTCGGAACAGGAACATCAGACACAGGAGAAAAAGTCATTGGCTCGCCAGCAAACATGTCATAACCAAAAAAAGCGAGAGCCGTCTTTTTACTATCCTGCTCAAAATCTAACTCAACGTCTTTTTCTTTAGTAGGCTTTGCAACATCCCTGCTTGGAACCTGTGACGGAGCAGAAATGGAAGTGCTTTGGCCAGCACTTCCATTTAATACAGAAGTATCTATACCATATTGTTTTGCAAGTCGCTGCTGTTCTGATGCGGGTAATGATTTAAATTGCTCAATCATTTGTGGAGACGGAGTCACCGCTTGTGTAGGTAAACTGAATAGTATTACAGCGCTCACTGCGGCAATGGCTAAACTTTTAGCTTTTTGAAACACCTTATAAATCTCCAAGTTAAGACGAACAATTTATCTTCAAACATACTGTATTTAAGACACGCTAACGACCCGCGTGGCAGCCAGAGGCCTCGGCTTTCGCTAAACGAATGAAATTATTCATTCGATGTCCTTCGGACACGCTACCGACCCGCGTGGCGGCCAGAGACCTTCGGCTTTC